>JBEAVZ010000416.1:0-16350 GCA_041160645.1 Acidobacteriota bacterium | reverse complement strand
GCATGACGCGGCGGGAGATCAGCCGCAAATTTGATGAGATCGTCGCGTTTGCCGAACTGGAGCGCTTCATCGATACGGCGGTGAAGCGGTACAGCAGCGGCATGTATATCCGACTGGCGTTTGCGGTCGCCGCGCATCTGGAGCCGGAGATCCTGCTGATCGACGAAGTGCTCGCGGTTGGAGACGCCGCCTTTCAGAAGAAGTGCCTTGGGAAGATGGGGGAGATCTCGCGCCACGGGCGGACGATCCTCTTTGTGAGCCACAATACGGCGGCGATGCTCAATCTCTGTCAGCGCGGGATCCTCATCGAGCGCGGCCGCGTGGCGGCCGATGGGCCGATCGAGCCGGTCATCCAGCAGTATCTGCGCGGACTGCGGGTCGCGACTCCGTGGGATCTGCGGCAGTGTCGCGAACGTGAAGGGCGCGGACGGGTTCGTTTCACGCGGGTCAGCTTTGAGGATGAACAGGGGCAGCCGGTCGAACAGGGAGTCTCCGGGCGGCCGCTGGTGATTGCCCTCGACTATGAGGCGGAGGATGGTCAGCCCCTTCCGAACTGTCGCGCCTCGGTGGCCTTTTATGATGGCCTCGGCCAGACGCTCTTCAACTGTTCGAGTGAACTGGTGATTCGCGATCCACTCGACCTGCCTCCCCGCGGAACGCTGCGCTGCCTGATTCCGCAGCTGCCGCTCAGTCAGAACCACTATGTGCTGACCCTCTTCCTCGAGGTCAATCGCGAGGTTGAGGACTGGATACTCAACGGGATCGAGCTGGATGTGGTCGATGGTGACTTCTATGGCACCGGGCGACTCTATCCCGATGGCTGGCGGGGCAAGGGTGTTCTGGTTCCCCACCAGTGGTCGATCAGCGGTCAGGATTGAGGAGTCAGAAGTGAAATGATCGATTCCCTGCCCCCACCTTTGAATCGAGTGCCAGGCAATGGTCGGGAGTGGCCGTGGGCGGGAGGGCTGGCAACGGCCTTCGGAGCGGAGCGGTCCTGGCCGCGGATCACGGTCATCACCCCATCCTTCAACCAGGCGGAGTTTCTGGAGATGACGATCCGCTCGGTTCTCGGGCAGGGATATCCGAATCTCGAATACCTGGTCATGGATGGCGGGAGTCGGGATGGAAGCGTGCAGATTCTCGAACACTACTCTCCGTGGTTGAGCGGGTGGGAGAGCGAGCCTGATCGTGGTCAGAGCCACGCCATCAACAAAGGGCTGGCGCGGGCAACGGGGGAGATCGTCTGCTGGCTGAACAGCGATGACTTCTACCTTCCGGGGACGCTCGAGGTGGTGGGGCGCCTGCTCAGCCGGGAGTCCGGAGCCAGAGCAATCGCCGGACACGTCGACAAAGTCTATCTGGATGGTCGGGAGCCGGTGCGGCTCGAAGGGCGCTACGAGGGGCGGCGCCAGTTGCTCGAGATCTGGCGACCATACCAGATGCACCAGGCGGCGATCTTCTGGCGGCGTGAGCTGACCGAAGAGATCGGTCTGCTGCGGGAGGATCTGAACCTGATCATGGACTTCGACTACTGGGTGCGGTTATCGCGAGTGGCCAGTTTTGTCAATGTCGACCGGGTGCTCGCGGGCTGCCATTATCACGCGGCGGCGAAGACAGGCGATGACTATGCCGCCTACCATGCGGCGCGACGCCGCCGGGTCTGGCGTTACTGGGGCTCGCCGGCGCGGCTGGAGTTCTGGGATCTCGCCCTGCGCACCTTGAAGAACAGCTGGTGGCCAGCCTGGCGGGGATAAAGATCGAGATGGAAGAACCGGAACTGCAGCACGGATCGCCCGACCTCGTCTCGGTCGTCGTGCCGGTCTGGAATGGGGCCGCGACGATCGGCCGAACGATCGAGGCGCTTCTCGCCCAGACGTGCCCGGCGAGCGAGATCATCGTGGTCGATGATGGTTCAACCGATCAGACCGCGCAGGCGCTCACCCGATTTGGCGAGCGGGTCCGGGTGGTCCACCGCGTCAATGGCGGTCCGGCGGCGGCGCGGAATAGCGGAATCGAAGTGGCGCGGGGTGGATTGATCGCCTTCACCGACAGTGACTGTGAACCGGCGACGGACTGGCTGGCCAGTCTGTCGGCCGGTTTTGACAACGACGCGGAACGGAAGATCGCCGGGGTGGGCGGAGTCGTGCGGGGCGACGGAGAGACGCTGACCGACCAGTATATCGACCTGATTCGTCTGCTCGATCCGGAGCCTGACGCGCGTGGCCAGATCCCCTACCTGATTACCGCCAACGCCTGTTTCCGGCGTCAGGCGCTGGTCGAGGTGGGCGGCTTCGATGAAGGTTTCCGGAAACCAGGCGGAGAGGAGGCCGAACTGGGATACCGGTTGCGGCGGGCCGGCTATGAGTTTCGTTTTACGCCGGCAGCGATCGTCCGGCACCGGCACCGGCAGAATCCCGGCGATCTGCTGCGGACACTGGCCAACTACGGTGAAGGGGCGGCAAGGATTGGGCGCCGCTGGCCGGAGCTGCGCATCGACGATCCGGGAAGGCTCTTGCTGCGCCAATTGATCAGTCCGCGGGCCCTGGGGCGGCGTCTCCGGCAGCGGGTCACCGGCCACGGCTGGCGGAGCGGGCTCTACTTTGCGGGGCTCGACCAACTGCGCTATCCATCATTCCTGCTGGGTTACTATCGTGGTGAACGACAGACGGCGCGTCAGCGTCATCATTCCCTGCTATAACGCCGCCCCATACATTGGCGCGACGATCGAGAGCGTCCTTGCCCAGACCCTGCCGGCGGCGGAGATTCTGGTAGTCGATGACGGCTCGCACGACGATTCCCTGGCGGTGCTGGCCGGGTTTGGCGAGCAGGTGCGGATCCTGACGCGACCGAATGGCGGCCCGGCAGCGGCGCGAAATATGGCAATTGCCCACGCCAGCGGTGACTTCATCGCCTTTCTCGACAGCGACGATCTGTGGGAGCCGGAGAAGCTGGCCCGCCAGATGGCCGAGTTCAGCGCCCATCCGGAGACGGGGCTCGTCTTCAGTGAAGCGATCATGTTTCGCGAAGAGAATGGTGCGCGCACTGCCCTCCAGCGCATCGGCTTCACCGGAGATCCGACCTTTCGACAGCTCCTCTTTGGCGACTACATTCCGAACTCGACCGTGGTGGTGCGGCGTGAGGTGATCGAAGCGACCGGGCCACTCAACGAAAGCCGGGAACTGGTGGGCGCGGAAGACTACGAGTACTGGATGCGGATCGCGTTGCGCCACCGGCTGCGCGGTATTCCCGCCTCGCTCGCCTGGTACCGGATCCGGCCCGGCAATCTGATGGGCGCGGGAGAAGATATCGAGAAGGGGCTCCGGCTGGCGAAGCTGGCGCTCAAGGCGGTCGAGGAGCGGGAGCCATCTATTTGGGAAGCCCATGGCGTTGACCGGGCGCAACTCTTCGCGCGGCTCCACCTGCGGGCTGGCCACGCCTGGCGCCAGCGGGGCGAGTGGCGCCGCTGGCTGGGGCATAATCTCATCGCGCTCGCGCAGTGCCGCCAGCCGCAGACGACGCTACGGATCCTGAGGTGGATGATCGCCGCGGCGGTTCTGCGCCGGTGGTCCTGAGCGTGAGTGTGGCGGAGGAGCAGGCGTGCGCATAACTTTTGTCCTGCCGATGTTTCTCGAGAGCCCCGCCGGCGGCTTCAAGGTGGTCTATGAGTATGCCAATCGGTTGCAGCGGCGCGGACACGAAGTGACGATCATCCACCCGCGCCACATCGAGTCACCGTCGGGCTTGATCGACCAGTTGAAGCGTCCGCTCTGGCGCTGGCGTCTCCGCTGGCGTCATCGCCACGAGCCGGTTCCGTGGTTCAAGCTCGATGCCCGGGTCAAGGTCAGACTGGTGAGCGATCTGCGCGAACGCGCCATTCCGAATGGAGACGCCATCATCGCAACCGCCTTTCAGACAGCCGGGCCGGTCGCCGGTTACGGAGCAGAGAAGGGGCGCGGCTTCTACCTGATCCAGTCATACGAGGACTGGATGGGCAATGAGGACGAGGTTCGGGCAACCTGGCGGTTGCCGCTGCAAAAGATCGTCGTCTCGCGGTGGCTGGAGCGGATGGCGACTAAGCTGGGAGTGGCGGAGTCGACGACCCTCATTCCGCTCGGGCTCGATTTCGGACTATTCCGGATCAACCGTCCGCCCGGTGATCAGCGGCGTCCGCGAGTTGGAATGCTCGCCCATCCATTGCCGATCAAAGGGACAGCCGACGGGTTGGCGGCGCTGACCGCGGTTCGCCGCGACCTCCCGGAGATCGAGGCAGTCCTCTTTGGAACAGAGCCGCGGCCGGCGGACCTTCCGGACTGGATCGAGTATCACCAACGGCCTGACCCAACCGCGCTGGTCGAGATCTACAACTCCTGCCGGATCTTCCTCCATCCGAGTCGGCTCGAGGGGTGGGGGCTGCCGGCCGCCGAGGCGATGGCCTGTGGATGCGCGCTCGTCGCCGCCCACAACGAGGGGGTCGACGAGTTTGCGGTCGATGGTCAGAACGCCCTGCTCGCGCCGGTCGAAGCTCCGTCGATCCTCGCCCGTCAGCTGCGCCGGTTGCTGACCGACCACGTCCTCTGTGAAGAGCTGGCGCGACGCGGGGCGAGCGACATTCAGCGCTTCGACTGGGAGAGATCGACCGGGCAGATGGAGGCCTTGCTGCAACGACCAGCGCAGAACGCGACGGAGAACCAATGATTGGGGTGATCATCGTCAACTACAATGGCACCCGGTGGATTGGAGAATGCCTGACGGCGCTGCGCCGGACGGCAGAGGTCGATTACCGGACGATTGTCGTCGACAATGGCTCGACCGATCAGAGCGTGGCGATCGTCACCCGGAACTTTCCGGAGGTCGAGCTGGTTCGCGCCGAACGCAATCTCGGTTTTTGCGAGGGGAACAATCTGGGGATTGCCCGGGCGCTCGCCAGCGGATGCGACCAGATCGCCCTGCTCAATCCCGACACGCGGGTTGAACCAGAGTGGTTGCGGGAGCTGCGCGACGCGCTCGAAGAGGATGGCGAGCGGGCCATTGCCGGGGCCGTCCAAATGCGCTATGAGGACGACGAGTTCAACAGTTGGACGAAGACGGCCTTCCCCGCCCTGCTCGAAGAGCTGCGGACTCCCGGGACGGCGCGCCGCTGGATCGAGGTCGACTGGGTCGAAGGCGCCTGTCTGCTGATCACCCGAAGGGCGCTCGAAGAGATCGGCTGGCTCGACCCAATCTTCTTCGCCTTCTACGAAGAGATCGACCTCTGTCGCCGCGCGCGGGCCCACGGCTACCAGGTTGGACTGGTTGCGCGGAGTCGCATCCATCATCATCGCGGGGGAAGCTGGGAGGCGACTCCGGAGATGAAGCGGCAGCGGGACCGGCGCTGTGACCGGAGCCAGTTCATCTACGTCCTGACAGACCCACAGCGAAGCCGCCGTGCCAACCTGCTGGCCGGACTGCGGACCGTAGCGACAAAGACGAAAATGGCGGTCAGCGAGCGTTCCCTGGGGCGGCTGATCGACCTGGCGGGCATCATGATCGAGATCGTCGGCATCGGCCGATCGATCGAACGAAAGTGGGCCGCGGACAGCCGGAGAATCAACAAGATGAAGGGGCAGATGAAGGGCAGCAAATGGATCAGGTCGGAAGGAGCGCGATGAACAGCGATAACCAGCCGATCGACGTCAGCATCGTCATTCCAACACGCAATCGAGCGGAGGATCTGCGTCGCTGCCTCGGGGCGCTGGCGGAACAGAGCTACCCGCTGACGCGGGTGGAGATTCTGGTCTGTGACGATGGATCGACTGAATCGCTCGAAGCAACGATCGCGACCGGGCAGGAGCTTGGACTGCCGGTGCGCCTGCTGCGCCAGGCGCCCGCCGGCCCCGCGGCGGCCCGTAATCTGGGGATCCGCGCCGCGCGGGGCGCGATCATCGCCCTGACCGACAGCGACACGATTCCCGACCCGGCCTGGCTGGAGCGGCTGATCGAAGCCCTGACGGCCCACCCGGAAGCGGTGGGGGTCGAGGGGCGCGTTGAAGCCAACAACGAGGGGGAGTTTGAACCGCTGGGCGAAGGGCCGGTCAACGTGCGGGGCGGAGTATTTCTGACCTGCAACTGCGCCTACCGGCGGTCGGCCCTCGTGGCCGCCGGCGGATTCGACGAGACCTTTCCTTTCCCGGCCTATGAGGACACCGAGCTGGCGGCGCGGATCACCCCGGAAGGTCCGATCATCTGGCAGCCGGAGGCGCTCGTGCTCCACCCGCGGCGTCCGTTGACGGCCAGGACCGTGGTCAAGAAACTGGGCCACTGGGAGTATGTGCTGCTGATGGGAATGCGCTATGGCTACCTGGGCTGGAAACATTACCCGGTGCGCCATCCTCGCGGTCGGGTCGCCCTGCTTGCGGTCATCGCCCTGCCGCTCGCCAAGTTCCGGACAGCCTGGCAATGGGCGGGACGGCGCCCGCTGGCGGCGCTCCGTCTGGCTGGTCTCGGCGTCGTCGAAGCAGTCGGCGCCCTCTTCATCGTCGTCCCGCGCGCGCTCTGCGGCAACTTTCGCGACCGCGTCATCCGGCGACGCTATCTCGACGAGTAGATCGATCATTCCATGGCTCCTTCGGTCTTCATCATTATTCTCAACTACCGCATGCGCGACCAGGTGGCCGACTGCCTGCGTTCACTGCGGACTCTCCGCTATCCAGACTATCGGCTGATCGTCGTCGACAACGACTCGGGGGATGGTCTCGAGTCGCTGCTCCGGTCAGAATTTCCGGAGGTCATCTTCATCCAGACCGGCGCCAATGAGGGATATACCGGGGGGAACAATCGGGGTCTCGAGTATGCTTTGGCGGAGGGCGCCGACTACGCGTTGATTCTCAATCCCGACACCGTCGTCATCAATCCGGACTTTGTGAGCCGGATGGTTGAGCATCTTGAAGCAAGCCCGCAGGTCGGGATCGCCGGGCCGCGAGTCTATCTGCGGCAGCCGGGCGAGCTGCAGAATACCGTGCTCTATGCCCCGCGCCTCTGGCGAAATCTGCAGCACTGGTTTCTCTATCGTCTCCGCCCGACGGCGCTGATCCACTCCGGTGACGAGGTGGTCGAGGCCGAGGTCCTCAATGGGGTCTGTCTGCTCATCCGCCTCGCCTGCCTGCGCGAGATCGGACTCTTTGATGAGTTCTACTTTATGTATATCGAGGACGCGGATATGGACTGCCGTGCCCGCCGGGCCGGCTGGCAGATCCACTACCTTCCGATCGAGAGCATTGTCCATCGCCAGAAACGCGAGGGCTACCAGCCAAACGGTCCGGTCGATTTTCTGCTGAAGCGCAACTCGTTCTATTATCTGGTCAAGCAAGGGCGTCGTCGCGAGGCGATCGGATTCGCCTTCTTTGCGCTGGTGGTAATATGGTCGCGTGGTCTATTGACCCGGAAGTGGCAAGGTCTGCGCGACGCTCTCGATTTTGGCCATCGGCTCGTCGGAGCCTGGCGGGCGATCATTCGCGCCAGTGCTCGCGGATGAGGCATTAACACGGAGTTTGTGTTTGAAGAAGTTGTTGTCTGTTCTGGCTGTTCTCGGTCATCTCTCATTGATCTTTCTCTTCCCCGCGCGGCAAGTCATGGCGCAAGCGGGTGGGGCCGAAACGCCCGTCCCGCCGCAAGTATCGGGGATCAGGGGAGCGACCCGCCGGCAGCTCGGCGAGATCCCCCCGCGCCCGTTGCCACTGGCGGCCCACTGGAATCTTGGTGAAGAGCGTGACGGCTACACGCCAAGCTACCAGCTCAATCTGATCCGGCAGGGGCGTCACCTCATTCCCTCTTTTCTGATGCCCAATTTTTACGCCGATCCTGACGATCGGCGGTGGATCGAGTACTATCAGGAGGCGCTCCAGACGGCGGCGCGCTGGCGACTGCCGATCGCGCTGGTCAGCACGCAGTGGGAGGCGCCGCTCTCGAACCTCGACGAATATCTTCTGCTGCCGCCAGAGCAGAATCCGAACGTCATCCAGACTGATGGGCGCGTCCGGCGGGAAGTCTCGCCATTCGGGGCGCTCGACCCGTGGCGCCAGATCGGCCGCCGCTGGGGCGGCAGTCGGATGATGCAGCGACTGCAGGAGATCTATCCGGATCCGCCTCTGATTCTGCTGATCTCGAACAATGAGCACGCCCGACTCGACTGGACCAAGGTCGAAGAGGACCAGCGCTATCTCACCCAGTATGGTCGGGGTCGTGATGATGGTTTCAAGCGGCGCCTGGTGGGTGATGCCTGGATCGAGCGATACCGCACGCTGCAGCGCGGAATTACCGAAGGGCTGATCCTGAAGTCCTGGCGGGACCGGGCGATGTATGTCGCTTATGACGCCTTCGGCCCGGCCCATTTTGCCCGCTGGCCGGGATGGATCGAACACTCGCTCTTCGCCGGTGAGCGCAGTTCTCCGTGGCCCCTGGCGTGGGATGGCACATCGTCATCGTTCTATCTCTTCAACTGGAGCGCGATCAACGACTTTACCGTCTTCAGTCCGCAGATCGAGTCGATGAACTGGCGCTTCATGCTCGAAGAAGCCTACCGGACCAATCCCAACTTCTGGTTTGAACTCTCGACCTGGGATGGGCATGAGCCGAATCAGGCCAACGACAAACGGCGGTTCTACCGCTCGATCTCGCAGGAGTTCACGCCGGAGCGGTATCGCGGGATGATCCAGTTCGGAATGTGGCTGCTGCGCCCGCGGGTCGTCCGCGAATTTCGCGGCTACCGGGAGACGGTCGCGGCCACCAGCGAGTGGTTTGACGCGGTGCTCGATTCGGTCGATCGAGTCCATCTCGATCCGGTGCTACGCCAGTTCTGGCAGCACGGACGAATCGTGCCGAACCGGTCACGACTCCATCCCTATCAGACCGCCCTGCCCGAGGAGTTGCGGCGGACTGACCGCTGGTTTCTCCTCGACACTTCACTCGACCCCGAAGGCAAGTGGTCGCTCGGAACGCAGCTGCCAGTCTTCGCGCTGGCGCTGGTGCGCGGGCAATCACCGTCGCGCGAATGGCTGATCTACGCGCACGCCCCGACCGGTCTGCGGCGGAACGTCCGCGTCACCGTCCCCGAGTTTGGCGAGGTGCAGATCGAGGCGACGGTCGGGGGAAGCTTTTACGTCGTCAACGAGCGGAGCCGCCAGGTCAACCGGGTCGGTTCCTGACAACTCTCGCTGCTGCGCGGGGTCAGCAAGAACCGCGAATATCGATCCATGAACTTTTAAAGATGCGTGTCGTGCTGCTCAACAACCTGCCCACGCCATACTTTCTGCCGCTCTTCCGGCAGCTGTCGGTCGTCAGTGGGTGGGAATTGGTGATCTGTTTCAGCACGAGGTGGAAGTCTGATCTGGGATGGGCGGAGGGATCGATCAGGAGCGATCTGCCGCCCGGGGCCATCTTTCTCGATCAGCAAGATGGCGCCGGCCGACGTGGCTGGGAAAGATCGCTCGCGCGGGCATTGAAACTACTGTGCCTGCTGTGGCGCGAGCCGCCGGAATACCTGATCTGCTATGGATATTCCCTGCTCCCGCAGTTGACCCTGCTGCTCTGGGCGATCATCACCAGAACGCCATTCGCCGTCATTGGAGACGCGAATGTTCATTGTGACAAGGCGCGGGGAGTGAGACGACGGGTGAAGAGATTCTGGCTCAGACTGCTCACGCGCCGGGCCGCGGCAGTTCTGACGATTGGAACCGCCAACCGGCAGTTTTGGGAGCGCTATGGCGCACGGGCAGAGCGGATGTTTCCGGTTCCCTTCGCGGTGGATAACGAGGCTTTTGCGGCGGGAGATTCAGGGCGACTGGCCGCGGCCGAACGCGAAAGAGCCCGGCTTGGACTGACGGACCGCGTCGTCTTCATCTCCGTCGGTCGGCTGGTCGAGCGAAAGAATGTCGAGCTGCTGATCAGGGCGATCCAGCGGCTCGAGCCGGCGGAGCCAGCCGCGCTCGTCATTGCCGGCGATGGTGAGGAGCGGGCGCGTCTCGAAGCCCTCGCCGCCGGAGACCCGCGCATCCGCTTTCTGGGCGCGGTCAAGCCGCCGGATCTTCCACTCTGCTATCGCCTCGGCGATGCCCTGATCCTTGCTGCGCATGACGAGCCCTGGGGCCTCGTGACCAATGAGGCGATGGCGAGCGGGCTGGCCGTGATTGGCCACAGGGATTGCGGCTCGACGATCGACCTGGTCAGCAACGATAATGGAGTGATCCTGGAGAGCTTCGAGATCGAAGAGCTGGTCGACGCCATGAGACGGCTGATCAGCGACCGGGTCGGGTTGGAACAGATGAAACGGAGCTCGCGGGAAAAGATTGGGCAGTGGTCGGTTGAAGCCGCCGTAGACGGACTGATCTGCGCCGTCGAGAGGACGAAGAGAAGACCGATGGAGAGTCTGAGGAATAATCAATGAGTGCTGCACCTCTTCTGATCGCGGTAATCCTCGCGTTTCTCTGGCTGTTCCGGTTCCGGCTGAAAGAGCGCTTTCTGCGCGCCTATGGACTCTTCTTCCTGATTCTGCTGATCTTCTCCTCAAACAAGGAGTACTACGGCATTCGGGCAGAGCTGACCGAATCGACCTTCAGCCCCCTCAGTCTGGTCCGCTGGGTGCTGCTGGGCTGGCTCTGCTGGCAGGCGTGGAAGCTGGAGACGCCGGCTGGTTATCGCTTCAACCTGCCGCTGACGGCGGTAGCCACGCTGCTGATCCTGGTCATGCTGTTGTCGAGCATCTACGCGGCAGACACCAGTTATTCGCTCATGCGGGCAGCCAGCTTCGCCCTTCTCGCCTTTGCCATGATGAAAGGGCTTGTCTTCTACCTCTATAACAGCACCAACGCCATCATGTTCTTTCGGCTCCACTACTATGCGGCCTGGATCGTGCTGCCGCTCTTCCTGCTGCTTCTCTTTTCGGGAACCGGGTATGGGGTGACGATCATCATGGGCCAGTATGCCGGATTCTTTGGCAACCAGAACACGATTGGGGCCGTGTCGGCCTTTCTGACGCCTTACGTGGTCTTCCATTGGCAGGTTCTCTCAACCAGGCGGTGGCAGAAATGGGTCGACCTGGCATTGCTGGGAGTAATCCTGATCGGCGTCTGGCTCTCGGGATCGCGAAATGGGACGGTCTGCACGATCGTGACGATTGTGACCTACTTCTTTGTGGTGAGCCTGCGGAGTCGCCTCCGGATCGTCGTCGCGGGAACGGTCTTGCTGAGCCTCCTCTTCTTCTTCCCGGCGCTCCAGACCGATCTGATCCGCTTCATTCGGAAAGGGACCGATCGGTCGAGCCAGGTGCAGGATCTGCGAACCCAGCTGACGGAGGAGCGGCGATACGAGATGTGGACCGGAGTCTGGCCGCGCTTCGTCGAGCGAAGCCTGACTGGATATGGATTTGCGCAGTCGCACCTTCTGGTTCACGAATTCACCAACGACAAGGAGGCCGGTCGATCACTCCACAACAGCTATCTCGAAATTTTTGGTGATCTGGGGCTGCCGGGAGTGATCCTGCTGGCCCTCCTGCTCTATCAGGTGTCTCTGAAGGCGTTCGGGGTGGTGACGCAATCGACCTTTGTGCTGGAACGACAGATCTCGGCCGTCTTCATTGCCGGCTTTGCCGCCGGGGTGCTCAACGCCTTCTTTGAGAGCTGGATGTTCTCGGTGGGAAATCTGATCTCGCTCCTCTTCTGGAGCGCGACGACGGGACTGATTGCCCGGACGGCCTGGGAGCCTCCGGCGGAGTTGGCGCGGCGGCTGGATCTCCCGGTCGGGTGGAGAGGCAGCCTCTCGGGAGCGGTCCGGGAGTGAAGCAGCAGATCATCCTGATCAATGCCCTCGCGTCGACTGCCGGTGGCGGACGGACCTGGTTGCGGAACGTCCTGCCCAGGCTCGCCAGACTTTCACCGGCGGAGACGAGATGGATCGTGCTGGTCCCGCCGGCCGAGCTGGAGGCATATCGCGACCACGGCCAGGCGCGGGTATCGATCGAGACAGTGACGACCAGATGGGGGCTCGCCGGGCGGTGGTGGTGGGAGCAGACCGGGCTCCGCCAGATGATTGCCTCGCGCCAGATCAATCTTCTGGTCTCGGTCGGCAATTTCGCGATGTGGCGGGCTCCGGTAGCGCAGATCCTCTTCAATCGCAGTGATCTCAACTTTTCAGCCGAGTTTCGCGCTGATCTGTGGCGGCGACGCGCCTGGTGGCTCCTGCTCGGTCAGCTCGTCAAATCGCTTCTCGCCCGGGTCTCGATCGATGAGGCGACCATCAATGTCGTGCCGACAGCGGCCTTTGGCGAGCGTATCCGCCGCGCGACGGGACGCGACGAGCTCCATTTTGAAGTGCTGCCATTTGGCTTCGATGCGCCCCTCTTTCGCGCGGAGCAGCAATTGACGGTCGCAGAGATTCGCCAGCTGCGGGGGGAACGTAGCGGCTGGCGACTGCTCTTTGTCAGCCATTACAACTACTTTCGCAATTTCGAGACGCTGCTGCGGGCGCTGCCGCAGCTCAACCGACTTGCGCTGGAGAAGACAGGACGGTCGGTCGAACTGATTCTAACGACAAAGATTGCGCGTGGAGCAAGACCGGGCGGGTATGATGCGACGAGCGCGGCGTCACTGATCGAGGCGCTTGGGCTGGCCCCGCACCTGCGAATGCTGGGAGAGATTCCCTACCCGCAGCTCCACCATCTTTATGAGATGTGCGATCTCTTCGTCTGTCCATCCTATTCCGAGAGCTTCGGCCATCCGCTGCTGGAGGCCATGGCCAGTGGGCTGCCGGTAGCGACGGCGGATCTTCCGGTCCATCGTGAAGTCGGCGGGGATGCCGTGGCCACCTTCGCGCCCTTCGATCCGGACGATCTGGCCCGCTGCTGCGCGGAGCTGCTGGCCGATGAGCCACGGCGCCTCGAGATGCGGCGACGAGGCCTGGCGCGGGCCGGGGTGTTCTCCTGGGATCGGCACGTCAGCGGCCTCGTGGCCTTGACCGAAAGGCGGCCCGACCAGAGGATGGGGACAGAGAGACCAGAGAAGCCAGAGGGGAACTACCAATGAAGCAGCCAGAGCGCATCCCGCTATCGGTCATCGTCCCGGTCAAAAATGAAGAGCTGAACCTCTCCGCCTGCCTGGCCAGCGTCTCCTTTGCTGATGAGATCTGGGTGGTCGATTCGGGCAGCACTGACGGGACGGGGGCGATCGCCCGGCAGGCCGGGGCCGAGGTGGTTCAGTTTACCTATGCGGGAGGGTTTCCGAGAAAGAAGAACTGGGCGCTCGCCAATCTGCCATTCAAAAACGAGTGGATTCTGCTGATCGACGCCGACGAGCGGGTGACGCCGGAGCTGGAGGCGGAGATTCGCGACGTCATCGCGACGGAACGGGGAGTTGACGGGTACTACATCAATCGCAAACTGATCTTTCTCGGTCGCTGGATCAGACACTGCGGCTGGTATCCAAGTTGGAATCTGCGCCTCTTCAAGCATCGACTGGGCCGCTATGAGCGGCTCGAGACCGATGCGGTGGAGAATGCCGGCGATGTCGAGGTTCACGAGCACGTCGTGCTTGACGGACGCGCCGAATACCTGCGCCACGACCTGCTGCACGAAGACTTCAAGAGCGTCTACCACTTCATTGAACGGCACAACCGTTACTCGAACTGGGAGGCGAAGGTCTATCACAATTTTGCGCACGGGATCGAGGGGCGAGCGCGGATCGGCGCGTCGCTCTTCGGATCACCGCTCGAACGGAAGCGTTTTATCAAGCGGCTCTGGGCCAGGCTGCCCTTCCGGCCGCTGCTGCGCTTCGTCTGGATGTACGTGATCAAGGCGGGCTTTCTCGATGGCCGGCCAGGACTGATCTTCTGCACGCTGATGACCATGCACGAGGCGGTCATCTCGGCCAAGATCTATGAAGAGGAGCACCGCCAGCGGTAGCCATGTGTGGAATCTGCGGACTGGCTGGATTTGCGGGCAAGGATCGCGCGGCGATCGGGCGGATGATGGAGACACTCACCCATCGCGGGCCGGACGACGCGGGTCAGTATGACCTGCCGGAACTCGAGTTGTCGCTGGGCCACCGTCGCCTGAGCATCATCGATCTCTCGGCGCGGGGCCGGCAGCCGATGGCCAACGAGGACGGCACGGTGATCATCAGCTTCAACGGCGAGATCTACAACCACCCTGAACTGAAAGCCCGGCTCGATCCTGATCGCCACCAATTTCGGTCCGGAACCGATACGGAGACGATCCTCCATCTCTACGAAGAGCGTGGAGCGGCGGCCTTTGCTGAACTGAACGGGATGTTTGCCCTGGCGTTGCTCGATCGACGGCAGGAGAAGCTCTTTCTTGTCCGCGACCAGTTTGGAATCAAGCCGCTCTACTATCTGGCCGAGCAGGGGCGGCTGATCTTCGGCTCAGAGATCAAGTGCCTGCTTGCGGCGGGGCAGTACACGCCGGAGATCGACTGGCAGGCGGCGCACGATTTCTTCTCGTTTCTGTATGTCCCGGCGCCGCGGACGATCTTCCGGGGAATCATGCAGCTGCCGGCGGCCCATCTCCTCGAGTATGACCTGCGGAAGCGGCAGATCGTCTCGCTTCGTCGCTACTGGTCGGTGACGGACGAAGAGGCGGGAGAGGGCGAAGTGACGCCGGCCGCGATTCGCGCGAGCATGCAGGCGGCGGTGCGGCGGCAGATGATCAGCGATGTGCCGCTCGGCGCGTTTCTCTCGGGGGGTGTCGATTCGAACATCATCGTCGGGTTGATGGCGGCGGAGTCGGCGCGACCGGTGCAGACCTTTACGGTGCGCTTCGATGGGCCGGGGCTCGAATACTACGATGAACGGGTCGAGGCGCAGCGGATTGCCAGTCGTTTTGGGACGGAGCACCACGAACTGCCGATCGACCTCTCCCATCCGGAAGAGATGCTCGACCTGATCGAGTATTTCGATCAGCCGTTTGGCAATACGACCTACTACCTGACCTGGCTGCTTTCACGCTACACGCGGGAGCACGTCACGGTCGCCCTCTCCGGGGCGGGCGGAGATGAGCTCTTCGGAGGGTACCCACGCTACCGGGCGGTTCAGGCCATGCGCTGGCTCCGGCTGATCCCGCCGGCAGTTGGTCGCGGCGCCGTCGCGCTGCTGCGGCCGTGGCGCGACCATTTTGGCGACCGGCGGCTCCACCGGCTGCGGGCGCTGCTCGGCGGACTCGACCGGTGTCCGGCCACCCAGTACCTGAAGTGGGTCTACTATCTCGACGAGGAACGGAAGGCGCAACTGCTGCGCCCGCGCGCCGGGCGCCCCGCCGACTCGGCGCGTATTCTCGCCGCGCACCTGCAGTCGATTCCGGCATCGTTCGATGACGGCAATCGCTACTCCTATCTCGATGTAGAGACCTTTCTGCCCGACAATCTGCTCGAATACTCAGACCGGATGAGTATGGCGTGGTCGCTCGAACTGCGGGTCCCCTTCCTCGATCCGGAGCTGGTCAGACTCGCCTTCCGGATCCCCTTTCGACAGAAGCTCAACCGTCACGGAACGAAGCAGATTCTTCGGCACGCCTTTGCCGATCTGATTCCGGAGGAGAATCGGCTGATCCCGAAGAAGGGCTTCAACCTCCCGCTGGGCGCGTGGATGCGCACCCGCTTCGATCGTTACTTCGACGAGCTGCTGCCGCGGGACTACGTCGAACGCGAGGGGGTCTTCAACCACGCGGCGATCGCACGCCTCCGCGAGGAGCATCGGCGTGGAGAACGCGACAATGGCTATGAGCTCTTCGCGATCCTCATCTTTGACACGTGGTATCGAAAATATATCACCCGAACGCTGCCGCTGCGGCGATTTCCAGGAATTCTATGAAACAGGTCATTCAACACTTCCGCTCCGGGATATTGAAGGTCGAGGAGGTACCGGAGACCATCTGCCAGCCGGGTGGAATTCTGGTCGACAATGTGGCCTCGCTGATCAGCGCCGGCACCGAGAAGATGGCGATCGATCTGGCCCGGCGTTCTCTCGCCGGCAAAGCGCGCGAGCGGCCCGATCTGGTGCGGCAGGTGTTGCAGAAACTGCGGCGGGATGGGCTGGCGAGCACCTTTCAGACCGTCCGGGCCAAGCTCGACACCCCGCTCGCTCTCGGCTACAGCTGCGCCGGCATCGTCCGCGAGGTGGGCCGCGGCGTGACCGAGTTCCAGGTTGGCGAGCGGGTCGCCTGTGCGGGTATGAACTATGCGTCACACGCCGAGACGGTCTTTGTGCCGCGGAACCTCGCCGTGCGGATTCCACCAGCGCTCGACTTTGACCAGGCCGCATTCGTGACGCTCGGAGCGATTGCGCTGCAGGGGGTGCGGACGGCCGAGGTGCGGC
>JBEAVZ010000499.1:0-4483 GCA_041160645.1 Acidobacteriota bacterium | reverse complement strand
CGCAGCAACTGCTCCGGGTCGATCGGGCGATTGAGCTGGTCAAGCCTGGTGGCCAAACCCTCCCAACTCTTGACGGCCGCCGGGTTGGGCAGCGGCTTCAGATAGGTTGGCAGGAGTCGGTGAATCTTTGGCCGGATCGTTCGCGCCGCATACTCCTCTTTCGTGAAATGTTCGGTTGGAACGATGACATCGGCATCGACTGTGACGAAGGGCACTTCGAGTCGCTGCGCCGCGCTGACTCGCCACGCCGCCGGCTGCCGCAGCGGGTTCTCGTCACCAACGACGAGCGCCGGCCGGAGCGTCTGGCAGAGGTCGATGAGGTTGTGCTCGGGATATGGCCGAAAAAGGAAGTAGGCCCCCCTCTTCAATACCCGCTCGCGCGTCTCAGACAATCCGGCGACGAGAAATGAGTAATGGCGAAGATTGGCGTTTGGATAACCGGGATGAAGCCCAAAGAAGACGACCACTGGCAGACCAAGCCGGTTGCCAGCCTCGATCGCCAGGTCGAGGGCCGGATTGTCGAAGCCACGCTGGGCACGCTGCATCCAGTAGATGACGCAAGTGCCATCCCGTTGAATCGACCCAGTCCGGCGGATGGTTACGCGCGGATCGGTCTTCAGCCACTCAATCAAGAGACTCATCTCTCATCTCCCTCTTCAAAACTCTAAAGAAGACCCCGGTCTCTCAAGAAGACTGAGGCAACAAGGCTGGGACAAACAACCTTGCGGCCAACCGGCCCAAGCCAGCCCCGGGTTGGCGCAAGACACGCCGGCCGGAGCAGTCCGACGCCAATCACCGCACCGCCTCAGACCGGCAGTGGAGCTGAGCGGGCCAGCTCATCAGCCGTCGGAGCCTCCACCTGGGCCGTCCCGTTGAGCAGCTCAGCCGTCGTCATGGCGCGGTAATCGAAGATCGTCTTCAGCATCCGCTCGACAAAGAGCGCATGGGCGATCAAACCAAATGGCCCGAAGGGAATCCGGTAGCGAACGATATCCTTCATCAGGATTCGCCCGGGCCCAAGCTCCTCAAAAGTATGCGTATGATGCCAGAGCGAGTAGGGGCCCTTGAGCTGACGATCGACGAAGTGGGTCTCCGGACTCCACTCTTCAATAATCGTCTTCCATTTGAATGGCACGCCAAAGAGGGTGAGCTGGTACTCGATCAGCCGCCCCTTCTCCATGACGATTGGCCGCGGGGTCAGAATCTTGAACCGCAGAAAGGGCGGAGTGATCCGCTCAAGATTGAAGGCGTCGCTGAAAAAGTCGAAGGTCTCGGACTTGGACCGATTGATGATCTGACTTCGCTGCAGAATAAAAGTTTTCATGATTCTACCTCTTCTCCAGAAGGTCACGCAGGGCGCTGTCGATCTGTGGAAAACGGAATTGATAACCGGCGGAGAGCGCCACGGCGGGTACGACTCTTTGACTGGCCAGAACTACCGCCGCCATCTCCCCGACCAGCAGCCTGATCGCCGGAGTAGGCACTGGCAGAAAGACCGGTCGGTGCAGCGCGGCAGCGAGACTCCGGGTAAAATGCTCGTTGGTCACGCTCTCAGGAGCGGCGCCATTGAGCACGCCACTTAGCTGGGAATTGAGGATCGCCGTCTCGAACAAGCCAACGATGTCATCGATGTGAATCCACGGGAACCACTGCTGACCGCTTCCGAGCCGACCACCCAGGCCCAGCTTAAACGGAAGAAGCATCTTCTCCAGCGCTCCGCCCTCGCGACTGAGAACGACACCGATCCTGACCATCGCCACTCTGATCCCGGCCGACTCGGCCCGCCGGTACTCGGCCTCCCACTCCTGGCAGACCTCGCTCAGGTAGCCAAGCCCGGGAGGGGCGGTCTCATCCAGCTGCTCCTCACCGCGATCTCCGAAATAGCCCACGGCCGAGGCCCCGACCAGCACCGCCGGCGGCCTGGCCATGGCCGCCAGCCCCTCGACCAACTTGCGCGTCCCGATCACCCGTGAATCCCGGATCCGTCGCTTCAACTCCGGATTCCAACGACCACTGGCAACCGGCTCGCCAGCCAGGTGAACCACCGCGTCAACCCCATCGAGGGCCGCGGCCGGCGGCAACTCACGCTCCGGATCCCACCGCCAGGCCGTCACACCCCGCGAGTTCGATCCGTTCGTTCCCGCCCGCCGGGAGAGGATGCGGATCTCGTGCCCTCCACTCTGTAATCTTTCGGTCAGGGCTTTTCCAATCACCCCTGTTGCTCCGGTTATCAATATGCGCATGGCTTCCCCTTTGTCTCAATCACAGGCCAGGTTCTCCCTCGGCCCATCCCTCTCTCCACTTAAGCAAAAAGATTAGTGGCGGATTAGTCACAGATTATTGGCCGCCTCTGTCCCGAATCGAACACGAAACTGACTATCTATTGTCAACAATTATCGCCGCACACCAAAAATGTGCCAATTCGGTGTTCATCCAGACGCCTCCGCAGCGGCGCTCTTGCGCCATTTCCCTCTTTTATAACAATTGGCGCCCCTTCGCCTCTACTCAAGAGAGATCTACATCATATTGTCTAAGATTTTTCTTGACAACACCGTGACACTATCTTAAAAATGTTGTCGATGAAAAGCGGCAATGAACAAATAAAGCCATACTCCAATACCCCGAAATACCGGATTGGCACGGTGAGTCGACTGACCGGCCTCTCGGCCGACGTCGTGAGAGTCTGGGAACGTCGCTATGGAGCGATCAGTCCGCAGCGGAGCGAGGGCGGGTCGCGTCTCTATTCCGATGCCGACATCGCGCGCCTGCGGCGACTGCGCCAGGCCGTCGATATGGGACACGCCATTGGCCAGGTGGCCCGGCTCCCCGAGAGCGAACTCGACACCCTCTCGAATCGTAATGTCTCCCTGAGCGCCGCGGGACAGGCTGAGGCCGATCCCTACGCCCAGACAAGGTCGCGTTTCATCGAGGCGATCAACCGCTTCGATGTGGTCACGGCCGACGAAGAGATTCGCAAAGCCGCCACCCTCTTCCCGCCGCGCATCATCGTCAAAAATATCGTCTCGCCAATCCTCCAGGAGATCGGCGAACGCTGGGCTCACCGCGATTTTGGAATTGCCCAGGAGCACATCGCCACCAATCTCCTTCGCAACCTGCTCAGCTCACTCTTTCGCCTCTATCCACCGGATGACGAGGCGGAGACAATCGTCCTCGCGACCACTAATGGAGAGCGGCACGAGTTCGGGATCCTCATCGCCGCGCTAATTGCCGCCACGAGAGGCTGGCGGGTCATCTACCTGGGCACCGACCTCCCGGCAACCGAGATTATCCGGACCGTCAAATCGGTCAAGGCTCGCGTTCTGGCCATCAGTGTGGTCAACTCCCTCAATCCTCTGACAGGTGACGAGTTGAACCTCATCGCGGCAAGTCTGCCGCAAAATACCCGGGTCTGGATCGGTGGCGCCGAAGCCAATCGCTACCGGTCGATCATCGAACGCTCCGACTGGGTTCACATCCACGACTCCGAAGAGCTCGAGGATCGCCTCAAGCGCTGATCCGTCACGATTGCAATACTTTTACAAGACCGACCAGTCGGACTATACTATTCGCGTCTGAATCATCGACCTCAAAGGGGTTCTATGAATGAGAAAGAGCGGATCGATCGCCGGTCACAAACTGCGCTTCGCCCCATACCCGGCCTGGTCTGAGGTTGGTCAGATAGCCCGTGAAGTATGGAAGAAGATCTGGTTCGACGAGATCTTCGGACGGGCGGCCCAACTCGCCTTCTTCTGGTTCCTCTCCCTCCTCCCCTTCTTAATCTTTCTGACCGCGCTGGCCTCGCTGCTTCAACAGGAGGTTGGACTGACCGGCCTCATCGCCGAGTCTGGCAACCTGCTCCCGACAGCCGCCTCCAATCTGCTCGTGTCGACCCTCAATCACGTCAATTCCCGACACCACCAGGGTCTGCTCAGCTTCAGTCTTCTGGCCATGGTCTGGGCGGCCTCCGCGGGAATGGAGGCCATCATCACCTCGCTCAACCGGGCTTACGCCACCAACCGGACCCGTCCCTGGTGGCGGGAGAAGATTCTCGCGGTCCTGCTGACCATCGGATTTGGGCTCTTCTTCTTTGGAGCGATCATCCTCTTCAACTTCAGTGAACTGATCAGCCGGGAGACGGCCAACTATTTCAATTTTGGACGCGCCTTCCTCTCGACCTGGGCGGTCGTCAAATGGCCTCTGATGATGCTCTTCGTCTTGTTTGGACTCGAACTGATCTACTTTTTCGCCCCGGACTGCCAGCAGCGCTGGCAGATCTTCACCCCCGGGACAATCTTTGCCCTGCTCTTCTGGCTCGTCATCTCATATGGATTTCGGCTTTACGTCATGAAGTTCAGCAATTTCGATCTGACTTATGGCGCCCTGGGTGGGGTAATGATCTTTCTTCTCTGGCTCTACCTGACTGGGGTGGCAATACTTGTCGGCGGGGAGATCAACTCAGCGCTGCGTGAATAGAGCGCCGGGG
>JBEAVZ010000429.1:0-7198 GCA_041160645.1 Acidobacteriota bacterium | reverse complement strand
GGGTGGAGCCAGCAAGCATATCTCAAAGCAAGCAACACGGGGCCAGACGAAAAGTTTGGACGGGCGGTTGGCATCACGGGGAATTCGATCGTCATCGGAGCCGATGGTGAGGGGAGCAGTGCGACCGGGGTCAACGGAGACCAGTCTTCCGACCTTGCGCCCGAATCGGGGGCCGCCTATCTCTTCACGCGCACGGGGACAGCGTGGAGTCAGACCGGCTACCTCAAGGCGAGCAACACCGGCGCCTTCGACAAGTTTGGGACAGCCGTGGCGATCTCCGTCAACACGATCATCGTCGGGGCCGAGGGTGAGGACAGTTCAGTCAGTGGAATCAACAATGCCGGTAACGACAATCTGGCGGAAGATACCGGCGCGGCCTATGTCTTTCTGACGGAGAGTTCGCTGCCGGAGATTCTGAGCCTCTCCCCAACCTCGGCTCTTCAGAATAGCGGAGCGCTGACGCTGACCGTCAATGGCGCCAACTTTGTCTCCGGAGCGCAGGTCAACTGGAACGGGTCGGCCCGACCAACCAGCTATATCAGCCCGACGCGGCTGACGGCGAGCATTCCGGCCAGCGATCTGGCGACTGCCGGACCGGCCGTCGTCGTGGTGGTCAATCCGGGAACAGGGGGAGGCGTCTCGAATGGGGCGACATTCCTGGTCAATGTTCCCAACCCACTGCCAGTCCTTGGCAGCCTCTCGCCGGCGACCGCCGCGGCTGGCGGGTCAGCATTCACCCTGACCGTGAACGGCAATGGCTTTGTCAGCGGCACGATCATCAGGTGGAATGGCGAGAACCGGACGACCTCATTCACCAGCGCGACCCGGGTGACCACCCAGATCAGCGCTGGCGATATCGCGGCAGCCGGAACCGCCCAGGTGACAGTCGTCAACCCGACGCCGGGCGGCGGAGTCTCAAACACCCTCAATTTCACGATCACTGGATCAAACCCGCCGGCCCCGACCATCACTTCGATCAATCCGAACGCGGCCCTTGCCGGTGATGTGGGTTTCACGATCACCGTGACTGGCAGCGGTTTTGTCAGTTCTTCGAGAGTCGAGGTGAACGGGAGTCAGCGGACGACGACGTTTATCAACTCGACTACCCTGACCGCTGAGATTCTCGGCTCCGATATCGCCAATGCGGGGACGCTGACGGTGACCGTGCGCACACCGGCGCCGGGAGGCGGGGTCAGCGGGTCGCAGCCGCTGACCGTCACAAGTCTGCCGCCAACGCTCGATTCGATCAGTCCGGTCCGCGCCATCGCCGGGACCGCCGGACTCAACCTGAGCGTCTTCGGGAAGATCTTCTTCAATGGAGCGGTCATTCGCATCAATGGTCAGCCCCGCCCCACAACCTTTGTCAATAACTATCAGTTGACGACTCTCCTCACCGCCAGCGATCTTGAGAGCTCGCGCACGCTCGCGGTGAGCGTGGTCAACCCGGGGGGAGCCACATCGACTCCGCTCGCTCTTCCAGTCTACCCAAGGGTGACCTCCGTTTCGGCCGCCAGCTATGCGACTGGCGACCAGGCACGCGATTCGATTCTGGCCGCCTTCTCAACCAACCTCGCGAGCGGGGTGGAGGTCAGCAATACCCTGCCCCTCCCAACCACGCTCCGCGGAACGAGAGTGGTCGTCATCGACAGCGCCGGAATTTCGCGCGAGCAGTCGCTCTTCTTCGTCTCGCCACAGCAGATCAACTTTCATCTCCACGCCGAGACAGCAACCGGAGCGGCGACGGTCATCGTCTACAACGCCGACGCCATCGTTGGACTTGGAGAGCTGAGCGTGAACACCCTGGGCCCCTCCATCTTCACCCAGAATGCCAATGGCGAGGGAGTCCCGGCCGCCTACGGAATCAGGGTCAGCGGAGGCGGGTCGTCGGTGGTCAATATTATGACCTTCGATATCGGGCTGTCGCGGTGGGTCCCCCTGGCCATTAATCCTGGCACGGCCAGCGAGCCGGTCTACCTGGCCCTCTTCGGAACCGGCTTCCGGGCGGCCAGTGATGGGGGGACGGTCAGCGTTCGCATTGGCACGACACCAATCCCGGTTCAGTACGTCGGACTTTCTCCCGGCTTCATTGGACTCGACCAATTGAACATCGGCCCGCTGCCCCTCACCCTCGCGGGGACAGGTCTTCAACCGTTGACCATCACCATCAACGGCCGGATCGCCAACTTCTCGAAAGTGCTGCAGCTGGCCTTCAGTTCACCGCCGACCGCCGTGGCGGCCCGATGAGGCCCGATCATCACAGCGCCGGGATCACCACCAGAGCGTGGTCAGGATCTCGACCTTGTTTTCAGTGCTTCCGGTGAAGAGCCACTGCCCGTCGGGGGAGAGAAGCAACGCATTGACTCTGCCGCCGCCCAAGCCCGGGCGCCCCAACTCGCGCCCGCTCGCCACCGCGAAGATTCTGATCGACTGGTCTTCGCCAGCATAGACGAGCCGCTCTCCATCAGCGGTAAAGGCAAGATCGAGACCGCCATCAGGCGCGCCCGGGATCGACATCCGGACTTGTCGCGAGTCGACGTCGATGAGCCTGATCTGCGGATCGGCGCCGATCACCCCGAGTGTTCGCCCATCGGGAGAGAAGGCCATTGCCCAGACCTTGCCGGAGCGGTGCGGCAAGCGGCCGATCTGCGTGCCGCGCACCGGATCCCAGAAGATGACCTCCCCGTCGTACCCACCGGTAACGAGCAGGTTCTGCGTTGGCGACCAGGCGACACAGGTCGCCTCACCGCGATGCCCCACCTGATCGAGACGCAGCCGGCCGGACTCAGTCTCCCAGAGGCGCAGGTGGCCATCTGAACTTGCCGACGCGATGGTCTGACCATCCGGCGAAAAGATCGCGCCATGAACTTGGATTCCGTGCTGGAGATCGTGCAGCAATTGCCCGTCGGCGGCCCGCCAGACCTTGACCAGCCCATCGGTGCTCGCCGAGATGAACCGCTGCCCGTCAGGGGAGAAGTCGACATCGAGCACCCAGGCCGTGTGGCCAATGTAGGGCTTTTCGATCTGCCGTGTCGCGACATTCCACATCCGCACCAAATTGTCACGCGCCCCAACCAGTAGTCGCGTCCCATCCGGTGACCGGGCGAGCGAGCTGATCCACCCGTCGGTCCGGGGTTGGAGCGAGGTCCGGTCGATGAGCCGATCGAGCGGCCAGATCTGCGCCACGCCATCGCTACCTGAAGTCACCAACAGGCGCCGCGCCTGGTTATAGCGCAGATGGATCTGGGACTTTTCCGAATGAAGCTGGCGCAGCAGCGGGGGGCGATCCTCGCGCAGATCGATCAGGGCCAGCCGGCCTTTCTTGGTTGCAACCAGAAGCAGCCCGCCATCATCAACACAGAGACCGTCACTGACCTCCTCCCGCAGGTCGAACTCCCGAATGATCTGTGGCGAGGTGAGCTGGCGAATCTTCACCTTTCCGCCATCGTGGAAGGTGGTCAGACGCCCTTTCGCCGCATCGACAATGATCTTGTGAATCGAATCGGGCTCCTGATACTTATTGACAAGACGCCCACTCTCGAGATTGTAGACCTCAACCTGATTTGGTAGACGATCGAGCGCGCAAAAGCGCAGCTGTTCATCAAACTCGAAGTTGTCGATATTGCCGGTCGGCAGCGGCCCTGGTTGGGGGACAAGCTCGAGCAATCTTCGTCCGCTCTGCAAATTCCAGACAGCGAGCGAGCTGCCATTCTTCGCCAAGATCAGCGGCAGATTGTAGCGACTCTCGATACCTTTCCGCGACTGCGGCGGAAGACGCAGCAGAGTCTGCGCCCGACAATCGGCAAGATTCCATCGTTTGACCACGCCAGTCTGATCGTGAGTGATCACCCCCTCGTACCAGATCATCCCCACCAGTTCCCCGCCCGGCTCGACACAGCGGGCCGTCACCTCGCCAGTGAGCAGGTCTTTCACGGTCAGCGAATCCTCCTGCGCCGTGATCAGCAGGGCCTGCCGCGGATCAGTATGGCTGTCTGGCCATAGTTTTCGCTCCTCTGCGACCAGCTCCCGCACCAGCTTCCCAGTTTGGGTCTCCCACACCCGAAGATTGGAATAATCGTGACTGGTCGTCAGCAGGAACCGCCCCTCGCCGGTGAGTATCGACTGGTCGACCCCTTCCGGCGTACTGATGATTACCGGCAGATTGGCCTTGTCGCGCAGGTTCTGGTATTCGGCACCCGACCGGGCCAGCCACGCCGGCCCCGCCTTGATCGATCCAAGCAACCTGCGGGCCCCGGCAAAGTCGCCCCTCTTCAGCAGTTCGCGCGACTGGACGAGCCGCTCGTCGTTGCCCCGTTCACGGTAGTAAGTGGTGAGCGGCTTCCAGAGCAGTCCGGCGCCGCCCGCGAGGATCAGCGCCATCACGGCAAGCAGTTGGGTGGTGCGCCTCTTCACCCGTCGTCCGCTGATTACGCTGTCGTCGATCGACCTTCCGGCCAGTAACTTCTCCAGATCGCCCAGCAGGGCGGTCACCGTCGGATACCGATCGGCGACCCGCTTGGCCATCGCCCGCCGGATCAATGCCGTCAGCTGTTGATTCATCCACTCCCCGCCACCTCTGACAAGCGCCGGCGGCTCGACCTCGGTAATCGTCCTGATGATCAGCAAAGGAGCATTGTGGGGCAGTTCATAGGGCAGTCGCCCCTCGATCAATTGATACAGGACGACGCCGAGCGAGTAGACATCTGAAGCCGCATCGACACGCTCGCCCAGGATCTGCTGCGGACTGGCATAGTCATAAGTGAGGAGCGGTGAGCTCGTGCGCTCTCCCCGCCCATCGCCATTCCCCTCGTCCCCCTCGAGCACCCGGGCAATTCCAAAATCGAGCAACTTGACCTCACCGGCGCTTCTCACCAGAATGTTGGCGGGCTTGATATCCCGATGGATCACCTTCCGCTCGTGGGCGTGCGCGACGGCCCGACAGGCCTCCCGAAAGAGACGCAGCCGCGCGTCCACTGACAACTCATGCTTCTCGCAATAATGGTTGATCCGCTCGCCCTCGATATACTCGAGAACCATATAGGGCAACCCCTCGGGCGTCACTCCGCCATCGATCAACCGTGAAATGTTTGGATGGTTGAGATCGGCCAGGATCTGCCGCTCGCGGGCAAAGCGCTCCGGCAGGTCGTGGATAGGCGACTGCGGCCAGACAATCTTAATCGCGACCTGGAACCGGAAGAGTCCATCATCACGCTCCGCCAGATAGACAACCCCCATTCCTCCGCTCCCAAGACGGCGCACCAGTCGATAGGGGCCGAGCCGCTGCGTTGTCGGATCGTAATCGACCGGATCGACCTCGAGCCGCAGGGGGGTCTCGAGAAGATCGGGATTGTTATCGTAGGCCCGGAGCAGCTCCGCAACTTTGCTCCGCAGCGTCGCGTCGTCAGCGCAACTCTCGGCCAGAAATGACTCGCGCGCCGGCCCTGCCAGATCGATGGCCTTCTCGTAGATCTCCCGCACCAGCTCCCAGTGCGCCGCATCGAACTCTTCAGTCATAACTTTAATCTTATAATTTTGACGTTATCGATAAGCAGAATCTTATGCATATCAGTGGCGCCAATCTCTCATCGATTGGTCACCATCGTAAGGTCTCAGGTCTGGCACATGGTCTGGCGCTTCGTTCAGGGTAACGTGATTTATATGCGAAAAGGGCCATTAATGAAAGCATCAGCTGGCAAGCTCCCGGGCAACGAGGGAGGCGACGCCGGGAACAGCGGCGGGCGCGGCTCAGGCCAATCGTATTGCAATCGTCAGCCACCTTTTGAAACGGGGAAGATGGGGACCGGAGGCCGCCCGCCCTGCAGTGCGTCAGACTCCTGAAATACGATCCGCGCAGCCTTCGCGCAAGAGGCGCGGCGCGACATTGACCGGCTCAACAATCCTGTGATAATTTACAGTTCGGTCGGTCAATCTATCGACTTATCAATCAACTATTCTCGCGACCGACTGCACTTCGACCAACTACACTTTCGACCGATTTCAGTTTTGTTACTTCAGTTTTCTTACTTCAGTTTTGTTATAGATCAGTGCCCCGCAATCAGGACGGATAGACCAGAACAAAACCAGAACAAAATAGGACAGAATAACATAGGGGGACACCAATGACGCCTCTCGTCGAGCCCGGGTTTGATAACCTCTTCCAGAGATGGCGCAATGGCGATCGGCAGGCTGGTTCGGAGCTGATCGAGCTGGTCTATGGAGACCTGCGGCGAATGGCCCGATCGGTACTGCGTCCGGGAGTTCCGGACAATACGCTGCAACCTACCGCCATTGCCAATGAAGCCTGCCTGAAACTACTCAAGTGCGATCCGACGCGTCTCAATGATCGGCGCCATTTTTATGCGACGGCGGTGGTGCAGATGAGAAACATTCTCGTCGACTATCTGCGAAGCCGGCCGGTCGAGAAGCGGGTTGGCCAGCGGATTCCGATCGAGGAGATCGACCTGCCACTGCGCACCAACTCGGTCGACCTGCTCGAGCTGGCGCGAGCCATGAAGATACTCCGACAAATCAGCCCTCGCGCGCACCAGGTTGTCGAGCTCCGGTACATTGGCGGATTGAGCGAGAAGGAGAGCGCCGAGATTCTGGAGATCTCGGTCACGACGCTGAAGCGCGAATGGACCTTTGCGAAGGGTGTCCTGGCTAATGAGCTTGGCGGGGCGCGGGGTCCCATCGAGATCCATCCGCCCCGTCGTCAGCGAAGAGTCGCCTGAGTCCTGCCGCCGATTTCAACCAGCGGACAGAACCCTGATCGTCCCGCCCTTCGCCCCGCTCAATGACCAGCGCGGGGCGGGGCTGTTGCAAAGTCTCTTGGGGCTTCGGATTTTTGTTTGGGAAGGGTGAAAAATACAGGGGATAGTGGAACTCCGGAACGATCATCGAGATCCTGGATGACCGAAAGAAGGCAACGCTCAAAGAGTGGCTGGATCGGAATCACAGCCAGCTGCAGGCCGTCAGAAATGATAAACGGTCCTTCCTGAACCTGACGAGGTTGAATCTGACGAGGTTGAATCTGAAAGAAGCGTCACGGAAAGTGACTGGAACCCTCATCTTGGGGGCGCGGGTCTGAAGACCCGCGCCCCCAGTATGAGGGTTCCAGTTATTTTCCGTGACGCTTCTTTCAGGTTCAACCTCGTCATGTGCAGGAATGACCGTTTATCTTTTCTGACAGCCTGCAGCTGGC
>JBEAVZ010000358.1:0-6073 GCA_041160645.1 Acidobacteriota bacterium | reverse complement strand
GGCAGCCAGCATCCCCGTCCCTTTTCTGGTCGCCCTGCGGTTCGCCCCGGATGAGGAGTTGTCGGAGCTGGTCTCCCAGACACTTGCCGGCAAATTTGCCAAACCGATCGAGGTCAAACGTGCCATTCGGAGCTGGCGCGGTGATTACTGGCGGGTATAGGAATGTTCAAAGACAAACGATACATCCCGATCTTCATTGTTGTCTTCGTCGACTTGTTGGGATTCAGCATCATCCTGCCGCTGCTTCCCTACTATGCGCGAAATTTCGAAGCCACACCGATCGAGGTCGGGCTGCTCATCTCATCTTATTCGATCTGCCAGTTTATCGCTTCGCCAATTCTTGGTGATCTGAGTGATCGATTTGGCCGAAGATCGATCCTCATCTACAGCCAGATCGGCTCTTTCATTGGCTTCCTGCTCATGGGACTGGCGCTCCATCTGCCACAGCCGTTACTCTGGCTCTTTCTCGCCCGGGTGATCGATGGACTCTCGGGTGGCAACCTGACGGTGGCCCAGGCCTACATCAGCGACATCACCAAGCCGGAAGAGCGGGCCAAGTACTATGGGATGGTGATCGGCGTCTCGTTCGGGCTGGGCTTCCTGATTGGACCGATGCTGGGCGGGTTCCTCTCCCGCTTTGGTTACGACATACCAGCTTATGCGGCGGCGCTCTTCTCTTTTGCGAGCATGATGGCGACCGTCTTTCTCCTCCCGGAATCGCACGAGAAGCAAACTCGCGAGAGTTCCGGGCTGATCGCCTATTACACGCGAGCCCTTGAGTACCTGCGTATCGTGGAGCTGCGGCGGCTCCTCTTTATCTTCTTTTTCATGTCGCTGCCATTCTCGCTCTACGTGACGATGTACCCGCTCTTCACCGATCTTCAATTGCGGCTGAGCGCGGAACAGGCCGGTTACTTCCTTGGTTTTGCCGGCTTTCTGGGAATCATCTGGCAGGGGGGAGTCATTGGTCCACTGGTGAAGAGGATTGGCGATCACCGCGCCCTTGTGCTCGGTCTCGTCTTCAGTGCGCTGGGCATGTCCATGCTTTCGCTGGTCGATGTCTGGTGGAAGCTGATCGGGGTCGCCATCGTCTTCTCGTTTGGCCATGGGATAACCCGCCCGCCGTTGACCAGCATCCTGATGACGAAAGCCCCACCGCAGCGGCGGGGTGGAGTGCTCGGAGCGACGACCTCGATCGAAAGTTTCAGCCGGATCATCGCGCCCATTATGGGCGGATACATCATCCAGATAAGTCCGCCGGCGATTGGCTGGATTGGCGGCATCTTCTTTACTTTGGCGGTCCTGATAGCCGCCAGTCTCTACCGTGAGCACCGTCGACAAATGAGTTGAATCACCTTGCCAGAGGAGAGTTGGGACTTATGCAGACGATCAGATTGACCCGCACAATTGTGACGACATTTGGCAGCCTTGCTATTCTCGCGGTTGGACTGACAGTCAGCGCGCAAGCATCGCGCCGTGCCGGGCAAGCGGAGATCATCCGGGACAGTTACGGCGTCCCGCACATCTTTGCGCCGTCGATCGAGGACGCGGCCTTTGCGATCGGTTATGCGCAGGCGGAGGACCGCCTCGAGGAGCTGCTCCGCAACTACCGGAAAGCCGAGGGGACGATGTCCGAGGCCTTCGGTCCGGAGTGGTACCGACACGACTACCGGCAGCGACTCTGGCGGCATGCGGAGATCTCACGCGAGCGTTATGCAACCATCTCGCCACGAATGCGCGGGGCGATGGAGGCCTACCAGGCAGGAATCAAGCGCTTTATGACCGAGCACCCGGAGAAGGTTCCGTCGTGGGCTCCGGCGCTGCATCCGGCGCAGGTGCTGGCGCTGGGTCGTTACATCATCTGGGGATGGCCGGAGGGCGAAGCCGGCGCCGACCTGCGGCGGGGTGGAATCAATCCTGATCCGGTCAATTATCGCGGCTCCAATCAGATGCTGCTGGCGCCGGCGAAGACGGCCATGAAAGCGCCGATCGCAGTGATCGATCCCCACCTGGGCTGGTACGGTGAGTTCCGCTTCTACGAAGTGCGCATCTATGCCGGAGACTACAAGGTCTCGGGGGTGAGTATTCTGGGCATTCCTTTTCCCTCCCTGGGTCACAGCCGCTGGGCCTCGATCGCCATGACGACCGGCGGGCCTGACACCTCGGACATCTTTGAAGAGGAGATCGATCCCGCCAATCCCCGCCGCTACCGCTTCAATGGCGAATGGCGCGAAATGTCGATTCGACGCGAGAAGATCGTTGTTCAACGCAACCAGCAGTTGGTTCCGACTGAGGTTGAGCTGGAGTACACCCACCACGGCCCGGTGGTCGCCCGGCGGGACGGAAAAGCCTATACCATGGCCATCCCCTACCTGAACGAAGTCGGACTGATCGATCAGGTCTACCAGATGTTCACCTCCCGGAATCTGCGCGAGATGAAGCGGGCCCTGGGCGGTCTGCAGCTGATGTCGCAGAACATCATGATCGGAACGATCGATGGTGACATCTACTATCTCCGCAATGGTCGTGTGCCCATTCGCCCGCAGGGTTGTGATACGACGAGACCAATGCCTGGCGCCGGAACCAGTGCCGGGGCGAGCAAGGGCTGTGAATGGCAGGGGATCCATCGACTGGACGAGCTGGTGCAGATCACCAATCCTCCCCAGGGGTACATGCAGAACAACAACTGTTCGCCAGCCTTCCTGATGAAGGACAGTCCGCTGCGGGCCGAAAAGTACGCGAGCCACCCATACCTCTTCAATGATGGCAATACCCCGCCCCACCAGCGGGCGGCCATGACCCTTGACCAGTTGCACACTGCCACCGGAGTGTCTGTCGATGAAGCGATCGACCTGGCCTACAGCCCGCAGGTCTGGAAAGCGGAGGACTGGCAGGCGCGGATCGGACAGGCGTGGAAGAGTACTTCATCCTCACAGATGCGTCCATCAGCCGATGCCCAAGCCATCTATGAGCAGATTCGGGGCTGGAATCGGCGGAGCGATCCCGATTCGACCGGAGCGCTCGCCTTCTTCGCTTTCAAGTCGGCCTTTGAAAGCCCGGCGCAGCGTCAAGCCGTCGAGGTTCCGCAGAGTCTGACCGATGTGCAGGTAATCAAAGCGCTCGAGGGCGCGGGAGCCTGGCTGCGCAGCCGCTACAATTCAGTCAACGTCCCCTTCGGAAGACTCTTCCGCGTTGGGCGCGAGGGGGGCGCGACCTATCCGGTCGGGGGAGGAACTCTCACCAATGTGGGGATGGCCACCCCACGAGCGATCTCGTTTGGCGAGCGTGGAGCGGAGATGGTCGGGCTGGGTGGGCAAACCTCGACGCAGGTGGTCGTGCTCTCGAAAATTCCCGAGTCGTACACGATCATCCCGCTTGGAATGAGTGATGATCGCGGTTCCAAACACTGGGACGATCAGGCGGCACGGCTCTTCAGCCGTTCCTACATGAAGCCAACCTGGTTTATGCGGCGGGCTCAGTTACTGAAGCACGTCACCCGCCGCACGAAGCTCTCGCGTTGATTCCAGGAGGCGATGATCGCACACCGGAGAGTTACCTGATCGAGACAGTGACTCTGTTGGCCGCCTGCCCATCGACGAGCAGCTCTATCTCAACCAGACCTCGGCCGACCAGGCGGCGGTCGAGGCGCACATTGCATTGATCAAGTCCGACATAGTCCTGCCCCCCCCCGGCGAAGAGAACCTCTGCCGGCAGCCCCCCAATGTTGACGGTCACTCCACTCAGCGAGGACCGCGAACGAAACCCCGTCCCATATAAAACGAGAAAGAGCTGATCACTCTGGGCGCCGAGATCGACCGCTTGCGAGACAAGAGCGCCGCCGGAGTCGAGTCGCCAGACCTGTTCATAAGAGACCTGACCATTAGAGCTGTTGCGCTGGATATACGCGGCGACCAGCCCCTTTCCGGACCCATCCATAGTGAAGAGTCCGGGCGAAACCCGGGCGATCATGACCGAGCCGGTCGAGACAACTCCCTGGCCATTGATGATCGAGACGATCGCCCTCCCCGGAGTCACCCCCGGCGGAAGATGGTAGTTGACCTGGAGTGGGGAGACAAAGAAGAGCGGAGCCATTGTTTCGATGCCCGCAGCATCCCTGATCCTTACGGTTGTGCCGGCCAGACTGAGCGGAAGTGGTAGGGTGGCAACGGCCGTGGTCGTCGTGGCCAGATCGGTTCCGAAAGCCGCAACAATCGAGTCGGGCGCCAGTGAATCGGTCCGGTAACTGCTGGCGTTGGTGTTGACCAGGCCCCCTTTGACGACCAGACTGACCGAGCCAAGTCGAATGGTCGAAGGGGTGGCACGGTGAAGGAGGCTGACGGCAAAGACGCCCCGCGGCAACTTGCCAATTGGCACGGTCAGGACGAAAGGGGTGATGGCCTGCAGGCAGACCGACGCGACAGCCGTCGTCGTCAGGGTGATGGTGGCCCCATCGCGGGCCACGACGGGATTGGCCGGAACACATCCATCGTTCCAAACGCCCCTCGCCTCGATGACAATCTCATCGAGCGTGGTCGGTTCGGTCGGAGCGACGGTCATGGTAATTGGGGATAGCAGCTGAATCGAGCCATTGGTAAAGGTGGTGGCGAGCGGGACCGCCGCAGCGTCGACGACCTCCCGGACAACCGGCCGATCACCAAAGGTGAGCGGGGTGGAGCCTGGAAGAGCTCCGGGGGCAATCTCGAAACTGACCAGCGCGACCGGATGGGTCCCGGCGCTGAATGTCTGATTGGCGGGTAAGCCCAGAATGACGCCAATGCTCCCCGCTGCCGCATTGGCGGTGTTGGCACTGAGCGTCGAACCGGCTATCCCTGTTCCGCTCGATACCCGGGGATTGGTCAGCGCCTGAGGATCATAATTGAGACTAAAGCCGGCGGCGTTCTCATTGCCGGTGGCAACCATCTCGATGGTGACCACCACCATCTGCCCGAGCGCTCCGCGGGTGCTGACTACCCGCAGCTCGCGACTCTGGGCAAAGAACTCCCGCGGCATGATGAACACTAACGTTATCAAAACCAGGGTCGGAAAGATCCATCTTTTCATCACTCAACCTCCTGCGCCTTGTCGTGGCTGGTAAAACTCTCTGGTGGGGATGAACTCGCGGCTGAGACCGACTATCTATAGATTGGGGTGGGGGCAGATTTAACGGAGGTACTGCCTCTCGATCGCCCCGATCTTGGCGACTCGGCGACCGTGCCTTTCTTCACCGAGCGGGGTGCTGAGCCAGGCGGAGACAATGCCCAGAAGGAGATGGAGAGGCTGCAGCCTCGCCCCAAGCGTCAGAATATTGGCGTAGTTGTGCTCGCGACTATTCCTGGCCGTGGCCTCATCATAGCAGAGTGCCGCCCGCACCCCAGGCACCTTGTTGGCGGCCATACACGAACCGATTCCCGCCCCGTCGAGAAGTATTCCGAGGTCGCAGAGACCATCGGCGACGGCTCTGGCGACGGCGTGCGCAATATCCGGATAGTCGACCGGATCGGGAGAGTTGGTTCCGAAGTCACGAACCTGAAAACCTTGCGCAGTGAGCAGCTCGACGATCTGCGGCTTGACCTCAAATCCGCCGTGATCGGCGCCGATCGCCACGACGAGCCGGGAATTGGATGACGAGCGTGATTGCTGGTAACGGATCGCGATCTTCCGGGAGGCAATCAGATCGGCCGCGAGTGGAGTGATCATCACTCCATCACGCAGCAGCATCCGACCGCCTTCCGGAACTCGCCGGACCTCGGCCTCAGTGATGACGTTCCGCACTGTCTCGTCGACAAGATCTGATTCTTCAGCATGACGAGTGTCATTTGCCGGAGAACCGATCGTCCCGGGCCGTGTCTCGGTCGCTTCAGCTGGTGGCTTTTTCTCAGTATTGCTCATCGTCTTTCGGCCAATTGACCACTCCGGACAATCAATCATTCAGAAATGACTTGATGCCCCGGACAGCCTGGGCAATCCGTTGCTCATTTTCGACCAGCGCGAAACGAACGTAGCCCTCGCCCCGCTCGCCAAACCCAATCCCGGGTGAAGCCGCGACGCCAGCCCGGGCGATCATCTGTTTGGC
>JBEAVZ010000383.1:0-8850 GCA_041160645.1 Acidobacteriota bacterium | reverse complement strand
GTGAAGAACTGACCGGGTGTTCCGGGGAAACACCTGAGAAAGATCCCAACACCTCCCTCTTCCGGATCGAGGTGATCAAGGTCCCTCTGGCAGCGCCGGCGACAGCGAAGGTGGTCTCCAGCCCGCGGGTCTTTATGGATCCGCGAACGGGAGTGATCAATGCGCTCAATAACGGCGGATCACACGATCCAGAGCGGCCAGCGGCGACGGATCAATGCCATGACATCACGGTCTATTCAGAGATCGGCCTGGCGGCTGGGGCCTGTTCAGGTAATGGACTCCTGCTCGATATCAGTGAACCGGCCAATCCCAAACGGGTCGATGCGGTCAATGATCCAAACTACTCCTACTGGCACTCGGCCTCCTTTTCGAATGACGGGACGCGGGTGGTCTTCACCGACGAGTGGGGTGGCGGAACCGGTGCGCGCTGCCGGTTGACCGATCCAAACGTCTGGGGGGCGAACGCCATCTTCAATCTGCGCGACAAGAAACTAAATTTTGCGAGCTACTACAAGATGCCGGCCGCCCAGACGAGCACGGAGAATTGTGTGGCCCATAACGGGTCACTGATTCCTGTTCCGGGTCGTGATATCAAGGTGCAGGCCTGGTACCAGGGCGGGATCTCGATAATGGACTTCACCGATCCGGGACGGCCAATCGAGATCGCCTATTTTGATCGGGGACCGATCGATGCCCAGTCGCTGGTGCTGGGCGGCGCCTGGTCAACCTATTGGTACAATGGCCATATCTATTCGTCGGAGATTGCACGGGGGCTCGACGTTCTTGAGCTTCAGCCGAGCGAGTTTCTGACCCAGAACGAGATCGACGCGGCGCGGACAGTTCAAGTGGGCGAGTTCAATGTCCAGAATCAGCAGCGGATCGTCTGGCCGGCACGGTTGGTAGTGGCCAAAGCCTACCTTGACCAACTGGAGAGGTCAAAGGCCCTCGCGGCGAGCGAGCTGGCAGACCTCCGCGGAGCGATCGGAGTGGCTGAAAGTTCACGACTGACCAAAGGAATGGCCCGGCTGCGGCGCCTCGGTCAGACGCTGCGTGAGCGTGCCCCGCAGGCGGCAAGTCCGCTCGAGGGGAAAAGGATGGTTGCGATCGCCGATATTCTGCAGCGTCCGGTCAGGTAAAACTGCGCGTGCCGGACAGGTGTGCCCACCCAATGGGCCATCAGAGAGTTGATCAAGAGGGGTCGGCAAGCCGACCCCATTTTTTCTGTGCGCAATAAAAACTCGGCTTGCCAATGGCGGCGGCCGTGTTATTTTATTTCAAAGAGTTTACCCCTGCGATCCTGTCAGATTTGACGGAGTGACAATGGTTCGATTGATAGCTTCTGGCCTTTTCTTTTGCGCAATAACGCTGTTCCCTGGGCATCTGACAGCCAATGCCCGGGGCGTCGAAAGATCTCCCGAAAAGAGCGCAGGTGTCTGGTCGATAACCCTCGAGGAACCGACGGGCATCTTCCGGCGCGATGGCGAGATCGTCAGTGTTTCGACCGCTTTTGCGGTTGGCGAGGCGCGCGAAGGAGAGCTGACGATCGTCACGCCGGGTGGCGAGGAGGTGGTCCCGCAGGTCGTGATTGGGAGCAGGCACCGTGACGGATCCCTCGAAAAGGCAGAGATACTATTTCCGGCCTCGCTCATCCCGGGCGAACGTCCGGTCTACCGGCTCACTGCCCGGCGTCCCCGCCAAAATATCGGCGGGAGCAATACCGCGCCGGATCTGAGTGGCCGGGCGATTGGGGTTGGACGGTATGAGATCTCGACCCCTTACTATTCCGTCATCATCAATCTCGGTCTGGAGAATACCGCGCCTGGAATCGTGGCCGCCTGGCATAAAAGGACGGGCGAGGGGCGGATGCTCAACCTGATCGACACCTCTCCGGATGTGGCTGAACCGCTGGCATACGGGGTCAAAAATGGAGGTGTGGGCACCTTTATCGTCGGGGCCGGAAAGGATGGTCAACCTCGCCGCGCCGGCCGAATCGAGAAGATCGAGATCGTTGAGCCAGGCCCCTACCGTTTACGGATCAGAATGGCTCGCGAGGGAGAACGGCGCGAGATCTGGGAGTTCACCTCCGTTGCTGGAAGTCCGGTGCTCACCTGGCGCACACTGGTTGAAAAGAGTGAACCGGGTGAACGGCACGGCTTCTTCTTCTCTTCTGTTTCGGCCACCCCCTATGAACCATTCAACCGGGTCTTTGATGGTGAAGAGACCAGGTTTCCGGACGGATGGGAGACCGACAACCCGCCCGACCAGGCAGTTGGCGCCCAGAACCATCAAAATCTGCCTGGTGGCCACTTTCTTTACTATAACCGCCAGGAAGACTACGGCGCGCTGGGTATCTTTGAACTCGATCCCGGACTCGACTGGACAGGGATCGGCGCGCGTCAGTTCCACGCCGTCAGGGAGTTGCGAGGAGGATTAGCGGGAACCGCGATTGGCCTCTCGTTTCCACGCTGGAAAGGAACGGTGACCATCGTCGAGGCACGGGCCGCATACCGAAGCTTCACCGAGCCGATCCGCGCGGTGATCAGACCCGATGGCCAGTCGACTGCCGTGCCGGTTGGGAGCAGTCAACACCAGACGGGGCAGTTGGAGCAGACAAAGATCGACAAGGCCGACTCACGCCAACTGGCAGTGGAGATCGGAACAACGATCAAGGCCGACCTGAGTGGGAGCTGGCGGGCAGCGTGGGCCGAGAAAGCGGAGGGGGAGAAGCAAGGTTACCACCTGGCGAAGTTTGATGACCGGTCGTGGCGCGAGGTCAAGGTGCCCGGCTCAGCCCACCTGCAGTTCCTCGATCCGGCAAAGGTTCACAGCCGTGAAGCCGAATGGGTCAGCGCGAAGGAGTGGTGGTATCGCCGCCAGGTTGTCCGCCCTGTCACGGCTCCGGGTGAGCGGGTCTGGCTGCACTTCGAAGCGACCGACTACTATGCGGATGTCTACCTCAACGATCAACTGATTGGTCGTCACGAGGGCTACATCGATCCGTGGTCGATCGAGGTCACCGACCTGTTGCTGGCCGATCGACCGAATACGCTGGCAGTGCGGGTCTGGACCCCGGTCAGCTACTACTGGCGCCATCGCCCCTACACGATCAAAGGATCCTACGGGGCAGTCGATCAGAAACCTGACAAGATCACCCCGACGGGAATCACGCGTCCGGCCAATCTGACCGTGACCGGCCTGGGGACGATCGATGAGGTGGCCATCGATACCCGACTGAATGCGGATGGAAGCGCCACGGTCGTCGTCGACCTGACGCTCGAGTCGGCCAGCCAGGCGACTTACGGACTGACGATGATTCTCCGCCCGCACAACTTTGCCGGAACCGAGGCGCGGCAGCTCACATCGTCCGTGCAGGCCGCGGCCGGACGAACGAAACGGCAGTACCGAATCCACGTTGAGAAACCGGAACTCTGGTGGACCTGGGATCATGGGAAGCCAAATCTCTACCAGCTGCAGATCGCGCTCTTCAATGGGGAGCGGCTCTCAGATGCGCGTCAACTCAAGGTGGGCATTCGGGAGATCGAGCATATCGACTGGAAGTTCTACCTGAATGGGCGACGATTCTTCATCCGCGGCACCAACTCTTACTACAACCTCTTCCTCTCTGAAGTGGGCAGAAAGGACTACGAGCGGGATCTTGACCTGATGCGCCGGATGAATATCAATATGATCCGGCTCCACTGCCACTTCAGCAATCCCGACTTCTACGATCTGACCGATGAACTGGGAATCCTGATCTTTCAGGACTACCTCGAAGCCTGGTATCCGGAGGATCGCGCCTTTTCGATGAAGGCGGCGGCGCTCTACGACCCGCTGATCAAGTATGTGCGTAACCACGCTTCGCTGGCGCTCTGGGCGACGAGCGACGAGGAGTCACTGGAGAACTACCGTGATCTGACCAAGCACCTCGAGCCCCGCCTCTTCCTGCACGATCCGCAGCGCCGACCCGTCGTCCGCTCGACCGGACGGTACGGCGACGCTCACGTTTATGAGGGGTGGTATGGCGGGACGATCTGGGAATACACCAGGGTCCGTGAGAAGTTCATCTCCGAGCTTGGTGCGACAGCGCTGCCAAACTACGATAGTCTGATCAAGTTTCTCCCCAACCACTGGCCAATCAAGGACCACGCGGCGGATTGGGTCTTCCACAAACTCCAGATCTTTGAGGCTATGCGCGCGTGGGGTAGCCCGGAGGGCAAGACCTTGCCGGAGTATATTCCGCAGACTCAGGACTACGTGGCCCGCCTCTTTCAACTGGCAATCGAGCGCATGCGAAGGCTCAAGTATGATCCGGCCGGCGGGATTCTCCATTTCCACGCAATCGATCTCTGGCCATCGGTGACGATGGCCGCGCTCGACTACTACCGTCAACCGACCAAATCGTACTATACGGTCCAGCGATCTTTTCAGATGGTTCTGCCATCGTTCGCCTATGACCGAGACACGTGGAAGATTGGCGAACAGATCTCGACCGAGCTTTGGCTGATCAACGACCGGTGGGCAGAGGTGGCACAGGCCCGGGTCAGTTGGCGGGTAGTCGACGAGATGGGGCAAAGCATTACCGGCGAGGGAGACCTGGCCCCGGTCACCCTCCCGAGCGACTCATCGTTCAAGTGGCGGGATGTTCGTTTCAAGATCGATCGACCCGGTCGCTACACTTTGTGGGCAACGATCAGGGAGAAATCGGGGAAGATTATTTCCGAGAACAATTACGAGTTTGAAGTCAGGTAGAGAAGGAGGAGCGCACGATATGGCATCATTATTCAAACAGATCACCACTCAAACGCTGATTCTGGTGGCAATGGCTCTCGCTCTGGCGCTCTTCAGCGTGAGTGGGTCGGAGATGGACCAGGAGGAGAGAGGCGAGGACAAGTCCGGCGGCGGGGCGAAACTGGACGAATGGCTCTATCAGCAGCGAGCCTATCCGCTGGAGACGATTCCGGTCGCCGCCGGCGAGAAGATGCTCGAGCAAGTGGGGAAGCTCGAGGCTGAGTCGGCGGCGCTGATGCAAAAGACCGGCAATGCGACTCCTCCACCAGTCTGGGCGCCCATTGGTCCCGAGCCGATCCAGAATGGTCAGACATTTGGATTTCCCAGAAACAATGTTTCGGGGCGAATCTCCGCACTGGCCGTCGATCCGCGCTACGACGGGGTCAACAACCGAACCATCTACCTTGGTGGAGCCCAGGGTGGACTCTGGCGAACGGACGACAACGGAGAGACCTGGCGGCCACTGACCGATGATCAGCCGTCCCAGGCGATTGGGGCGATCGCCATCGACCCCCGGGAGCCCGAGACGATCTATGTCGGGCTTGGCGAAGGGAGTCGCTGCGCCCTCTGCTACTATGGAAGTGGTCTGCTCAAGTCGACCGATGGTGGACGCAACTGGAGGTTGATTACCGGTCCGATTTCGCAGGTGCCGCCCAACCAGCCAGTCTTCAGCAACGCCGCCTTCACCAGGATTGCCATCGATCCGGTCACGACTTCAACGATCTATGCAACGACCACCTTTGGTTACACCTCGCACGCCACCTCCTCGGGGCAGCAGGTAACGATCGGGCAAGTCGGACTGTGGCGATCGACTGACGGTGGAGAGACCTGGGCGAACCTCGATCCGGGTGGCACCAATGGAGGCTTCTCCGCCCACGATGTGGCCGTCGACCCACTCAATCCAAATATCGTCTACGTGGGAATGCGCACGATCGGGATCTTCCGCTCTCTCTCCAAGGGGGCGCCGGGCAGCTGGCAGCTGTTGAGCAAAGGACTGCCGGACATCGGCAACAATCCCTCCGGGGCCTCGGGTCCCTCAACCTCGCCATACCGGCGGGTGGCGTTGGCCGTGGGACCGCCAGTTGCGCCATCGACGGTGAGCACGCTCTATGCCGCCTTTGCCGCCAGCAACGACGACCTGCTGGGAATCTACCGCTCAGTTGATAATGGCGAAAACTGGACAGTTGTCAATTCGCCGCAACGCCTGGGTCAGACGAACTACAATCTGGATATAGCGGTCGATCCGGGCAACGGCAATATTCTCTATTATGGAACCTCTGCCAACACCGCCTTCAGCGGAGGAACGCTCTGGAGAACCGCCGATGGCGGACAAACCTGGAAGGACATTAGTATCGGGCAGACAGGTGGAGGTCTCCATGCCGACACCCACCGCATCGCGATCAGTCGGAACAACCCATCGATGCTCGTCACGGGTAATGATGGTGGCGTGTGGCGCACCGAAAATGCCCGCGCGGAGATGCTCAACTGGCGCCAGTTGAATGACACGCTCAATCTGAGCCAGTTTGTCTCGCTGGCGCTCCATCCATCCAATCCGGCCCGACTCTATGGAGGGACGCAGGACAATGGCACCAACATGTACGTTGGTTCGCTGACCTGGGATCATGTGGCGGATGGCGATGGGGGGTATGTGCTGGTCGATCAATCCGATCCCCGGGTGGTCTACCATACCTATTTCAACGTCAACAATGTTCGCGACCGGGCCCAGATTGGACCGCGGGTGTCGACAAGTGGCGGCTCATTCGGCACCTGGGCGCAGCGTGGTTGTTTCGGATGCACCACGGCCACGGCCGGCAACTTCAATCCGGCAGACCGGGTCGCCTTCTATGCGCCAATGGCGCAGAACACCGCCTTTACCGGCCCGTCAGGAAACGTGGTCTACTTTGGAACCTACCGACTCTACCGGACAGCCAACCGCGGTCAGAGCTGGACTGGTCTGGGTGCGAGCACCGATGGTTTCGGAGCTGATCTGACCAAAGGAGCGGGGGGAACGGGGGTGATCACCGCGATCGCCGCCAGTCCGGTTCTCAATCAGACGACCACCCCACCCGGTGAGACGGTCTGGGTCGGCACCAGTGACGGACTGATCCAGGTGAGCACCAATGCCGGCGGTGGTGCGACGGCCACCTTCACCAACGTCACGAAGTCGCCGCTCCCCAATCGTTTTGTCTCCGAGATCGCCGTCGATCCGAACAACGCGCAGCACGCGGTGGTGGTCTACTCCGGCTTCGATACCAACACGCCGGGCACTCCCGGCCACGTCTTTGTGACCACCAATCTGGGGATGACCTGGACCAACATCAGCGGCAATCTCCCTGATGTGCCGGTGACTTCGGTCGCCATCAATCCGAGCAATCCCAACCAGATCTTTATCGGCACAGATCTGGGAGTTTTTCAGACGATTGATGGTGGCCAGACCTGGGCACGGCCCGGTCTGGGCATGCCGATGATCGCCACATTTGCCGTGCGCTACCATGCGGCAACCGGGACGCTCTTTGCGGCGACGCATGGACGCGGCATCTTCCGGCTTGCCAATCCCCTCGCGGCGGCCAACGTCTCAGCCGCGTCATTCCAGAGCAATGCCCCGTTGTCGGCCGAGTCGATCGCCAGCGTCTTTGGGGAGGATTTGGCGATCAGCACGGAGGCGGCGACCCAGGCTCCTCTGCCAACCAGACTGGCCGGCACGCGGGTCGCGGTGCGCGATTCGCGTGGAGCCATCCGCTACGCACCGCTCTTCTTCGTCTCGCCACGACAGATCAACTATCTGGTCCCGGCCGGAACGGCGCCTGGTGAGGCCGCCGTCATCGTGACCAGCAATCTCGGAACCGCCTCGTATGGAACCATCGTTGTCCAGGCCAATGGACCTGGTCTCTTCTCCGCGAACTCCAGTGGGACCGGGGTGGCGGCGGCTTATGTACTGCGGGAACGGCCGGGCGGCAGCCTCGAAACTGTTCAAATAATCAATTTCGACACTGGACAGAATCGGTTTGTGGCGGCCCCGCTCGACCTTGGGAACAGCACGGCGCCACTCTATCTGGTCCTGTTTGGGACGGGGATGCGGCAGATTACCAACCTGGCGAGTGTCAGGGCAACAGTGGGCGGGGTGCCCTGTGAAGTTCTCTATGCCGGGGTGCAGCCCATCTTCACGGGGGTCGATCAGGTCAATCTGCGTCTTCCGGCGACAATCAGCAGCCTCTCCGGTCGCGGTGAAGTGCCGATTCAGCTGACGGTTGACGGGCTGACTGCCAATCTGGTCACGATGAGTGTAAAATGAGACTTTGTTTAATCCAAAGAGCGGGAAAGGAAACATGGCTAAAATCGATCGCCGGGGCTCAGTCCCAGTTGAAGTGGGTGGAGTAACGATTGGCGGATGCCAATCGGTGGTCGTTCAATCGATGACCAACACCGATACCGCCGACGCCATCTCGACGTCGGCCCAGATCATCCAGCTTGCCAAAGCCGGCTCAGAGCTGGTCCGGATCACCGTCAACAACCGTGAGGCGGCCGCCGCGGTCCCGGAGATTCTCCAGCGGGTGCGTGATGCGGGGTACAATACACCGATCATCGGTGATTTTCACTACAATGGCCACATTCTGCTGAGCGAGTTTCCGGAATGCGCGCGGGCACTGGCCAAGTACCGGATCAATCCCGGCAATGTCGGGGCCGGCAAGCATCACGACGAAAATTTCAAGCGAATGATCGATGTCGCGATCGAGAACAACAAACCTGTCCGGATCGGCGTCAATTGGGGCTCACTCGACCAGGCGATGCTCGCCCGACTGATGGATGAGAATGCGCGACACTCCGCGCCTCGCGAAGGACAAGAGGTGATGAAGGAGGCGATCGTGCGGAGCGCCATCGAATCGGCGCAGCTCGCTGAGAGCTATGGTCTGCCGCGCAACCGCATCATTCTGAGCGCAAAGTGCTCGAACGTCCAGGATCTGGTCGACGTCTATCGTGAGATGGGAAGGCGCGGGGACTATGCGCTCCACCTCGGGCTGACCGAGGCGGGTATGGGATCGAAGGGGATCGTCGCCAGCGCGG
>JBEAVZ010000298.1:0-8737 GCA_041160645.1 Acidobacteriota bacterium | reverse complement strand
TCAAAGTATGATGACCTTCTTGATTTGCCTGGAGCGGCAGGCTGACTGACCTGCCCCCGAATACTTCGCCGAAGGCCCTGTGGAGCCGATCCGCTGGGCGACAGACTTGTCTCTTCGACGGAATCTCTTCCTGGACCAGATGGAGCCATATGCTCGGTGAAGTGATTGGGAGTGTGAGCACGCGGATTCTCAACGCGATCGTCAGGTCGCTGATCAGGCTCAATCCCAACCCCAACATCCTCTCGCTGATCGGGCTCGGCATCAACCTCTGGGCAGCGCTCCTCTATGGTTTCGGCAAGTTCTTCTCCGCCGGCCTGGTCATGATTCTCGCCAACATCTTCGATATGCTCGACGGCCGGGTGGCGCGGGGAACCGGGCGGGTGACCCGCTTCGGAGCCTTTCTCGACTCCAGCCTCGACCGTCTCTCGGACATGGTCGTCTTCCTTGGCATCATTATTTACTACACCCGGGACACCGAGCACCACAGCACCCTCTACGCGGCCCTCACCGGAGCGGCCCTGATCGGGTCGGTCATGGTCAGCTACACCAGCGCGCGGGCCGAATCGTTGATCCCCAAATGCGACGTCGGCTTCCTCCGTCGTCCGGAGCGGGTCGTCCTGCTCATCCTCGGTTCACTCACCGTCTGGCCCGGCTCGACCAGCCCCTTCCTCAACAAGATGCCGGCAACGATCTGGCTTATGGCGGTGCTCTCTTACTGGACGTTCTTTCAGCGCCTCTACCACACCTGGCATCAGCTCAGGGTTCTGGAGAGCAGAGATGGCGGTTCGAAATAGTGTGAAACCGCTTGCGAATTGTGACTTTTCCTTTTACAACTAGATACTATGGGCGAAAAACTTATCAGAACGAAGATGGTCTGTCCCTGTTGTGGACAGGAGCGAGAGATTGCGGCGATGGCCTGTGACTCCTGCGGAGCGCGCCAGGTGGGTCCGCCCCTCGCCCCACCGGATCGTGTCCTTCCCAAACTTGGTCCGGCGATGGTTGCGCTGGCCTGTGCGATCCTGGTTCTGCTGGTCTTTACCGCCGCCTGGATCTTCAGCAACGACTCGAAGGTTGGCCGGGCCATTCTGGTCACCCTGATTGGTGATGGGACCAAGTTGACGCGTTCGCTCCTCGCCGCCGACCCAAAGCTCCCCTCCTACCGGATCTTCGCCTATGACGCCTATCGCCAGGCCTTCTACCTTTCGATCGCGCTCATTCCGCTCTCGCTGGTGGGGATCTGGCTGGCGCGTCGGGCCGGCAGGCTGATCGCCGCCGCTCCGCTCGCCTTTGGCGGCCAGCGCATGGCCCGGGTTTCGCTCATTCTCTGCTCCTTCTGGCTGGTGGTCCTGAGCACCGTCGTCGCCTTCAATATTCCTGACGCGCTCGAGCGTGGCCGCGCCAAACGGATGGCGGCGACGCGCGCCACGATGTACCAGCTCCACCAGGAGGCGCTGCACAAGTTCTATAACGAATATGGCAGCTATCCCCAGGACCTCGCCGATCTCTCGCGGGTCAACGCCGAGCGAAAGACGCCGGTCGACTACTGGGAGCAGCCCTTCGCCTACCGCCCGGTCGGGGAGATCGCCTCGAATGGGAGAGCGGTCAGCTTCACCAACTACCAGCTGGTCTCCGCCGGCGCTGATGGCAAGTTTGGAACCACCGACGACCTGCGAATGACCGACGGGGTCATCATCGAGGGCCCGGTCGATGACAACCAGCCGATCAGCGGCCTCATCAACGAACGATAGACTCTCTTCCGGGTATCGGCCGGCTCTTCCGGAAGGCCGGCACGCCAGGTCCTTTTCAACCATATGATTCAACAGAGTTGGTACTCACGCCTCCTCAACAGACTGCGGGGGCGTGATCCAATCGCCGAGTATTATGCCTGGCTTGTCGCTCATGGTCGGGTCACAGAGGGTCGGATCCTCGATCAGGTCCAGGTTGACGAGACGGTGACCATCTACTACCGTTACCGCATCTCGAACGTCAACTACGAGACCTCACAGGATCTGAGCGCCGATCAGAAGGCCCGGGGCCACCTCTATGTTCCGGGCGCCAGTGTCAGTGTCCGTTTCGATCCGAAGCGTCCGGGAATCTCGCGGGTGACCTAAGCGCTTCAGCCCCCGCCGATCCTGGCCGACGCGGCCAAGCCATCTTCAACCCCGTCTTCAGACCACTGTATTCAGACCATTATGTTCAGAAAGGTTCTGATAGCCAATCGCGGAGAGATCGCCGTCAGGCTGATCAGAGCCTGTCGTGATCTCGGGATCTCCCCGGTCGCCGTCTTTTCTGACGCCGATCGGGACGCCCTACACGTCCGACTCGCCGACGAGGCGGTGCATATTGGTGAGTCAGCCGCCTCTTCCAGTTACCTCAGCGGAGATCGCCTCATCTCCGCCGCCCTGGCCTGTCAGGCCGAAGCAATTCATCCCGGTTACGGATTCCTCTCCGAACGCGCCTGGTTCGCCCAGGCGGTCAACGACGCGGGCCTCGTCTTCATCGGCCCATCGCCAGCCTCGATCGAGCTGATGGGCGACAAGACCAATGCCCGCCGGGCCGCCGCGAAGGCCGGAGCGCCAATCGTCCCGGGGACCAAAGATCCGCTCGACAGCGCCGCGGAGGCCCAGCGGGTCGCGGCAACCATCGGCTATCCGGTCATGCTCAAGGCGGCGGCCGGCGGAGGTGGCAAGGGGATGCGCGTCGTCCGTGACGGCGGCGAACTCGAACACGCCTTTCGCCTCGCCGGGGCCGAGGCCGGGGCCGCCTTTGGGGACTCATCGGTCTACCTGGAAAAGTATATCGAACGTCCGCGCCACATCGAGATCCAGATCGTCGCCGACCAGTTTGGCCACATCATCCACCTTGGCGAACGCGAGTGCTCCATCCAGCGCCGCCACCAGAAGGTGATCGAAGAGTGCCCGGCCAGTTTCAATGATCCAGACCTGCGTGAGCGGATGGGCGCGGCCGCCGTCAGCATCGCCCGCGCCGCCGACTACCAGAGCATCGGAACCGTCGAGTTCCTCGTCGATGAGGCCCGTCAATTCTACTTTCTGGAGATGAACACCCGGCTGCAGGTCGAACATCCGGTCACCGAGCTGGTCACCGGAATCGATCTGGTCCGTGAGCAGATCCGCATCGCCGCTGGTGAGCCGCTCGCGATCCACCAGGAGGATGTCCGCTGGAACGGTTCAGCGATCGAGTGCCGGGTCTATGCCGAGGATCCCGATCGCCAGTTTCTTCCCTCCCCCGGACGGATCACCATGCTCCGGACACCGGCCGGCCCCGGAGTCCGCGACGACAGCGGCGTCTACGAGGGCTGGGAGGTCCCGATCCACTATGATCCGCTGATCTCCAAACTGGCCACCTGGGGAGCGACCCGCACCGAGGCGATCTCGCGAATGCGCCGCGCCCTCGACGAATACATTGTCGGTGGCATCCGGACGACGATCCCCTTCTTCAAGCGGGTCATGGCCGATCCGGACTTTGTCGCCGGCCGCACCGATACCGACTACATTGCGCGCCTGCTCGCCCAGCCCGCGGCCGCCACGCCGGAGACCAGCTCCGCGGAAGATCTGTCCGCGGAAGATCTGGATGACGAACAGCTTGCCGCAGCCATCGTCGCCGCCCTGACCCACCTTGAGGGTGGTCGCGGGCGAGATCCGCAACTTCACCAGTCAGCCGCCGCAGAGAGCCGCTGGAAGCTCGCCGCGCGGCAGTCGATTCTGAGAAAGTAGGCCCCTGATGACCCGACTTGAACTGGAGATCGATGGCCAAATGGTCGAAGCGGAGCTGGTGATCAGTGCGCCGGACTCCGCGGAGATGGCCCCCGCCAGCTTCAAGTCCGTCAGCCTCAGGATTGGTCAGCGCAATGTCGCCGCTTTGGTCAGCGAGCCCGAGCCAGGCCGGTTTGTGGTTCGCCTCGGGCAGACCATCCTCCGCGCCGACCGGGATCGACAGGCAGATGGCACGGAAGCGGTCATCGTCAATGGCCGGCGCATCGGGGTCGCGATCCGCGATCGCCGCCGACGCCGCGGACCGGATGCCCAAGCCAGCGGGACGATCCAACTAATCACCCCCATGCCCGGGAAGGTCGTCGCCATTCTGGTCGAGGAGGGCGCCACAGTCGAACGCGGCGCCGGCATCATCGTCGTCGAAGCCATGAAGATGCAGAACGAGATCCAGGCCCCCCGCGCCGGTCGCCTCACCTCCCTCCGCGCCACCCCCGGTCAGACTGTCAATGCCGGTGAAATCCTCGCGACCATCGAGTGACCTGTCGATCGGACTGATCGGACCGATAGGACCAATAAAATCGATCTGAGATTATGTCTAAAAGGATTTATAAGTCCTATAAGTACTATAAGTCCTATAGGTCCTATCAGTCCTATCCGTCCAATTCCGCCCCCTTTCCCCCACCCCCTCATTTTCAAGTGATTTCATAATCCGATGGCCCCGCCCAAAAGCCGTTCACTACCCCGCTCATGACAAAAGTTCCCTTGAACTTTCTGGGCGGCTCTGCTATTTTGTCGTTTCTGGTTAAGGACGTTTAGATCAATATTTGACCGGGTGAGTATTTCAAATTCGAGCCGACGAATCTCGAGAGAGAAGCGCTCAAGGTACAAGTAGGCGATTGACACGAATTGAATTGACAGGAAAAATTTACAAGTGACTGACGATCAGTCTGCGTAAAAATCAGGAGATGTAACTCAGAATGCCGTTAGCAAAAGAAGCTAAAGCCGATATCATTACCAGCTACAAGACGCACAACCTCGACACCGGTTCACCCGAAGTTCAGGTTGCACTGCTGACCAAGCGCATCAACGAGCTGACTACCCACTTCCGGACCCACGTCAAGGACAACCACTCCCGGAGGGGTCTCCTGAAGCTGGTCAGCCAGCGTCGCAGCCTGCTCGACTATCTCAAGCGCCGCGACATCAATCGTTACCACGATCTGATCGCGCGCCTCGGGCTGCGCAAGTAGTAAAATAACCGAGTTGAGCGTGTGGCGTCTGGCGGGACGCCACCGCGATGGTCATCAAGCCGAACGTGACGGCACGCATTACAGGTCCATCGGCAGATCAGCCAGTCAACGCCACCTCCCTACCCGGGAGGGTACCTCCGCACGCGGGGATTTTGCTAAGAATCCGGGTCTATTCATTTACAGCCACCTTCGGCACGCTGCTTCATCGTCTCGGCAGTCGTGATCGGGGGTGGCTGTCGCTATTTCTACATCCTTATCGTTACGGCGGGTTCAGAGTTGGGAGTCTGGTGCTTCCGACCATCGGTGTCTTCCCGCCTCGTTGTTGTTGAGAGGAGATAATTCAATGTTCCTGAAACAGGGTATCAATCTTGGTGGACGTGAGTTCACGATTGAGACCGGCCGGATCGCCAAACAGGCGGACGGTGCGGTTCTCGTCACCCAGGGCGAGACGGTCGTGCTGGTCACTGCAGTCTCTGCCCGCACCCCCAAGTCAGGGGTCGACTTCTTCCCATTGACGGTCGATTACCGTGAGTATGGCTATGCCGCCGGACGAATTCCGGGAGGCTATTTCAAGCGCGAGGGGCGCCCGACCGAGAAAGAGATTCTCACCTCGCGACTGACCGACCGACCGATTCGCCCGCTCTTCCCGGAGGGTTACGCGCACGAGACCCAGGTGATCTCGATGGTCATCTCGGCCGATGATGAGCACGATCCGGATGTGCTCTCGATCACCGGCGCCTCGGCGGCGCTCTTTCTTTCGGACATCCCCTTCTACAATCCGATTGCCGGCGTCCGGGTCGGCCTCGTTGAGGGCAAGTACGTCGTCAACCCAACCTACGAGCAGCTGCGCAACTCGGTCCTCAACCTGATCGTCGCCGGAAGCGAAGAGGCGATCTGCATGGTCGAGGCGGGAGCCAAAGAGGTCAGTGAGAGCGTCATGGTCGAAGCGCTGATGTTTGCGCACGGCGAGATCAAGAAGCTCTGCCAGCTCCAGCGCTCGATGTACGAGGCGCTCCAGATCCAGAAGCGTGAGTACACGCCGAAGCCGGTCAACGAAGAGATGCTGCGCGAGCTCGAAGAGAAGTTCGCCGCCGACCTGCGCGCCGCGATCGATGTCTCGACCCAGTCGAAGATTGCCAGCTACGCGGCGATCGACGCGCTCAAGAAGCGGGTCATCGAGAGCTACCCCGAGGATGCCCCGGCGCAGCGCGCCGAGGCGGCCGACCTCTTCGATCGGCTCAAGGAGCGGATCTTCCGCGACGATATCCTCAACAACCGTCGTCGTCCGGATGGCCGTCGCTTCTCAGAGATCCGTCCGATCTCGATCGAGGTCGGCTGGCTCCCGCGGACCCACGGTTCGTCGCTCTTCACCCGCGGCGAGACCCAGGCGATCGTCACCGCGACCCTCGGCACCTCGCAGGACGTTCAGTATGTCGACAGCCTCGAGACCGGCGAGTACAAGCGCCGCTTCATGCTCAACTACAACTTCCCGCCCTTCTCGGTGGGTGAGACCGGACGGACCGGCAGCCCGGGTCGTCGCGAGATCGGTCACGGCGCGCTCGCCGCACGCTCACTCGAGGCGGTCATGCCAGCCGAGGATCAGTGGCCCTACACCGTCCGCATCGTCTCGGACATCACCGAGTCGAACGGTTCGTCATCGATGGCGTCAGTCTGTGGCGGTTCGCTGGCGCTGATGGATGCCGGTGTGCCGATCCGCTCCGCCGTTGCCGGCGTGGCGATGGGCCTGGTCATGGAGGAGAAGAAGTACGCCATCCTCACCGACATTGCCGGAGCCGAGGACCACTACGGCGACATGGACTTCAAGGTCGCCGGAACCCGCGAGGGAATCACCGGTCTGCAGATGGACATCAAGGTGACCGGACTCAACCCGATGATCCTCGCCGAGGCGCTCGAACAGGCCCGGAAGGGACGCCACTTCATCCTCGACAAGATGGAGGAGATGATCAACGAGCCGCGCACCGAGATGAGCAAGTACGCGCCACGAATCGTCACCATCCAGATTCCACCCGACAAGATCCGCGACGTCATTGGACCGGGCGGCAAGGTCATCCGTGGAATCCAGGAGAAGACCGGCGCGAAGATCGACATCACCGACGATGGCCGTGTCTCGATCGCCACAGCGAGCGGCGAAGCCGCCGAGGCGGCCATGCAGATGGTTCGCGATCTGACTGCCGAGGCCGAGCTGAACAAGACCTATCTCGGCACCGTCTCCCGGATCGTCGACTTTGGCGCCTTCATCGAGATCCTCCCCGGACTCGATGGCCTGCTCCACGTCTCAGAGATTGCTGACTACCGTGTCCGCGATGTCCGCGATGAGCTGCAGGAGGGCCAGCAGGTCCTCGTCAAGTGCATCGGCATCGAGGGTAACAAGATCCGTCTCAGCCGCAAGGCCCTGCTCAAGGAAGAGAAGAAGGGCAAGGGCGGCGAGAAGTCCTCAAGGGATGAAGACTGAGCAATGCGTACAATTTCAACCATCGTTCTGCTGCTGATCGTTCTGCTGGCCGGCTTCACGCCGGCCAGCAGAACGGTGGCGCTCCAGGGCCAGCCGGCGGCGCCGAAACCACTGCGCGACCCGCGGGAAGTCCACCTGGCCAATATCCGACAACTGACCTTCGAGGGAGAGAACGCTGAGGCCTACTTCTCCACCGATGGCAAGAAACTGATCTTTCAGCGGACCAGCAAAGCGGACGGATGCGACCAGATCTTCTCGATGAATCTGGACGGCTCCGACGTCCGCATGCTCTCCAACGGCCAGGGGAAGACCACCTGCGCCTACTTCACGCCGAGCGGCCGGGACATCGTCTACGCGACGACCGCGCTCGACAACCCCGTCTGCCCACCCAAGCCCGACTTCTCCCTCGGCTATGTCTGGGGACTCTTCCCCGGGTTCGACATCGTCAAGGCCAAGGCCGACGGCTCAGGCGTGACCAAACTGACCGAGACGCCGCGGTATGACGCCGAGGCGACCATCCGGACCCAGGACGGGACCATCGTCTTCACCAGCCTCCGCAGTGGCGATCTCGAGATCTACACTATGGATCGCAACGGGAAGAACGTGAAGCAGCTGACCGATGAACTTGGGTATGACGGCGGGCCTTTCTGGAGTCAGGATGGCAAGCTGATCGTCTACCGGGCCTTTCACCCGCAGACCGAGGCCGAGAAGGCCGACTATACCCGCCTGCTCAAGCAGGACCTGATCCGGCCGAGCAAGCTCGACCTCTACGTCATGAATCCGGATGGGACGAACAAACGCCGCGTCACCAACAATGGCAAGGCCAACTTCGCGCCATACCTCTTCCCGGACAACAAACGGATCCTCTTCTCTTCCAACCTCGGCGATCCACGTGGACGCAATTTCGACATCTACGCAATCAATGTCGACGGGACGGGGCAGGAACAGATCACCTACAACGAAACCTTCGACGGTTTCCCGATGTTCTCGCCCGACGGCAAGAAGGTCGTCTTCTGCTCTAACCGCAATGCGGCGAAGATGGGCGACACCAATATCTTCATCGCTGACTGGGTGAAGTAAAAAAGACAGGCTCAGCACGGGAGGTGGAGATGTCATGGTGACAGTTCCCCTCCCGTTTTATATCTTCTGGGGTTTGTGGAGATGTCTTTCTGTCAGCCCCCCTGCCACATTCACGCTAACTGTAGGGCAGGCCTTGTGCCTGCCCTGTTTCCGGATGAAGGCCCGGACTGGAAGCAGTTGGCGACGCTGTTACCCTTGCACATTAC
>JBEAVZ010000225.1:0-9505 GCA_041160645.1 Acidobacteriota bacterium | reverse complement strand
GAGCATATGACGACTATCACGCAGTGTCACGCCATCGATTCCCGAGTTTGGATTGGGGAGCGAGGTTGCCGCCAGCGGGCTCCAGGTGCGTCCCTGGTCACTCGACCAGGATTCGACGATGACCCCCTGGCGGCTGCGGAAGAGGGCCTGCAGGCGACCGGCGGGGTGGAAGAGAACGGTTGGTTGAATGACGCCGTACTCCTTCCCGTCATTGATCGGGGCCGTCCGGTCCCAGGTCCGGCCAAGGTCGCGCGTGAATTCGAAGTGGACCCGCCAGCCGTTGTCCTCGGTGCTGGAGGGGCAGAGCAGGTCGCCATTGGCAAGCAGGACCGGTTTGTTCTTGATCGGGCCGGCGATGCCGTCCGGCAGACGAACCGGCTTCGACCAGCTCTTTCCTCCATCCCGTGAGGAGATCTTCATACCCCACCAGGTGGAGGGGCTCGGACCAACCTTGTAGAAGAGGATCAGTTCACCCGCGGCATTGTAGAGGACCGGATTCCAGGTCGGATAGCGCTTGGCTGGCGACTCGACGCCATTGGCCACCTCGACTGGGGCGCTCCAAGTTCCATTCACAAGACGGGAGACCCAGATCCCCACGTCAGGATTCTTCTCCTTCGTCCCGCCAAACCAGGCCGCGACCATCCCCTCGTCCGTCTCGGCGATCGTCGCCGCGTGACACTCCGGGAATGGTGCTGTCTCATAGATGAATTCACTCTTGACCACCCGCGGTGTCCCGAGCGAAGACGCCTGTCCACCCCCGGCGGACTGGAGCAGCGGGAAGAGCGTGACGAAAAACATCGCGATCAGATGTGCAAACATAGACTGGAACCTCAATAATGAATTTTCAATAAACGACCAGGGTTGCTTCGAACCGGGCATCGATTGGTCGTCATTTACTGGCGAGAGCCTCGATGAAGAACTCCATCATGCGATCCTGACGGATGCTGGTATGGCCGAGATCCGGGCCGACCTGGACCTCGAAGCTCTTCCCCGCCGCCTGGAGGGCGGCGATGAGCTGCATCGAATTGTTTGGGTGGACGTTGTTATCGGCCGTACCATAGTAGATCATGAGCCGCCCCTTCAGATTCCCGACCATCTTCATGGCGTTGCCGGCGTCGTATCCGGCGGCGTTCTCCTGAGGGATCCACATATAACGCTCGGTGTAGATCGTATCGTAGTGGTGCCAGGAGGTGACGGCCGATGAGGCCGAGGCCGCCTGGAAGACCTCCGGATGGCGCAGAATTGCCAGCGCTGAAGCGTAGCCGCCATAAGATGTGCCGAAGATCCCGACCCGGCCTGGATCGACGTATGGACGGGCATGGAGGGCCTTCACTCCGGCTGCCTGGTCATCGATCTCGACCGTGCCAAGCTTCTGATAGATGGCATCGAGAAACCGTTTGCCCCGTCCGGCCGCGCTCCGCGAGTCGAGGGTCGCCACCAGAAAGCCATATTCGGTGAGCGGGTTCGGCGTGAGGAACGTCTCGCGCGCGCCATTGGTCGCCGGGCCGGCGTAGACACTGACCAGCAGGGGATACCTCTTCGAAGGATCAAAATTGGAAGGGAAGTGGAGTATTCCGTGGAGGTCGGTCACGCCATCGGCGGCCTTATACGTGAAGAGCTCGACTCTCTTCAGTCCGAGCTGATCGTACCTGGTCAGGTCGCTCTTGGCGAGAACCTCGATCTCTTTTCCTTCCCCGTCCATGAGGCGGGTCAGCGGCGGCGCGTTGTGCGCCTGGGCGATATCGATGAAATGGCGACCATCGGGTGCGATATCGACCGTGTGGTTGAAGGCCGGATCGGTCAGCCGTCGATCTCCCTGTCCATCGAGACCAACCCGGTGGAGCTGCATCTTCATGTGGTTGTCGCCGCTGCGCGCCAGGTAGTAGAGTAATCCGGCGGCCTCATCGACCCGGACGATATTGGCCACCTCGAAATTGTGGCGGGTGAGGGTGACCGGCTGGCTGCCCTGCAGATCATAAAGATAGTAGTTGCGGAAGCCGGTCCGCTCGGAGGCCCAGATAAAGCGCTGACCATCCTTAAGGAACTGGAGGGTTGGTGAGTTGTCGGTCCAGCTGGCCAACCACTCCTCGCGGACGATCACCCGGCAGCGACCGTTGCCGGCTCCGCAGGCAATCAGCTCCATGATGTTCTGGCGGCGATTGGTGCGGTGGGCAAGCAGTTCAGGAGCTTGGCCCGGGCCCGGGTTGGTCCAGCTGATGCCATAGACATAGTGGCCAACCAGCTCGTTGGTGAAGGGCTTGCCGTCACGCACATCGATCGTTATCGTTCGTTTCGTCTGCAGATCATAGACCAGCAGGCTGGCGATCGGATTCGGGGCGCCGGCTTTCGGATAGGCTTCGATATCGGCAGTGCTGACCAGTTTTGTCTGGTCCATCTGCAGGATGAAGTCGGTCACCGGGCTCTCGTCAAAGCGGTAGAAGGCGACTTTGCTGTTGTCGGGTGACCACCACATCGCGCTGTTCTGGTTCAGCTCTTCACCGTAGACCCAGCTCGCCGACCCATACTTGATCCGCGTCTGCTCATTGCCGTCGGTGGTGATGGCCACCTCTTCACTTCCGTCCGCATTGCTGAGCCAGAGATTCCGTTGCCGGTAGAAGACCTTCTTGCGCCCATCCGGTGAGACGGCTGTATCGTACTGACGGCCCCGCACCGGTCCCCCGCGCCGACCGGGACCATTTGCCCCGGCAATCGGCCCGCTTCCCTCGGACAGACTGGTGGTCCGGGTGGCCAGGTCATAGCGGAGGATCCGCCCCTCACGCGTAAATTCAAACGACTTCCCTCCGTCGATCCAGCGGACGGCGACGACCCCCGGTTTAACCGCGCCGGGAATCTCCCGGCTCATCTTCTGGTACTGTTCATAACCCGGCATCGATTTCAGACGATCCTGGGCGACGACGGACAAGCCGCCGAAAGTCAGGCTGACGAGGGTCAGAGCGGTCATCAGAACCGTCTGACGGAGGGGCTGGTAGGGCGTTAACCGCTTGTTTCTCTTGTCCATGAACTTCTCAACTCCGCAATTGTGATCTCCGAACCAGTAGTATTCGGACAATTATTGATTTCGCTAATGAGGGGATGATTACTGAATCGACAAACAGCCGCTAATCAAGAACCGTGCGCTCCGGATCGACGAAGGCCCAGATGATGGCGCCGCAGATGAAGAGACCGGCCATGACATAGAAGGGCAGACTCCACGAATGGTAACGACCGACCGCCTGCCCAACGACGACCGGGGCCAGCGCGCCACCGACATTCCCGACGGTATTCATCAACCCGGTCACCACCCCGGCGCTGCGCCGTCCGACATCGAGACAGACGGCCCAGGCGGCACAGGCCGTGAGGGTCTGGGCACAGAGCGCCAGCGCCAGCAGGAGCGCCGCCAGCTGGTTATTGGCCACCTGGGCGACCATTACCAGCAGCAGCGCGCTGAGCAGGTATCCGGTGATCCCGACGCCGCACCGGGCAAGTTTGAGCCCTCCCGCACGGCGGGCCAGCCGATCGGTCAGCCAGCCCCCAAAGAGATAGCTGGGGAGGCTGATCACCCAGGGGAGCGCGGCGAGCCATTTGGTCGAGCCGATTGAAAAGCTGCGCCCTTCGATCAGGTAGGTTGGCAGCCAGGTCATATAGAAAAATATGCCATAGCCATAGGCGAAATACATCAGACAGATCAGCACCATGTTCCGGCTCGCAAGCATCTTGCGCCACTCGATCCGGTGGGAGTCCGGCGCCGTCGTCGACTCGCGTCCGCGGCGGATCTCGGCCAGTTCGGTCGAGCTGATCGCCGGATGCTCCTCCGGTTCATCCCGGAACCAGCGGTGCCACGCGATGGCCCAGAGCGCGCCAATCACCCCCAGCTCGACGAAGACCCAGCGCCACGGCTGCCATTCGAGCAGGGAGAAGATCAATGGTGAGGCGAGCGCTGATCCGGTGGCCAGTCCGAGAAAGGAGACGCTGATCGCGCGCCCCTGCTCCGTGGGGCCGAACCAGCGGGAGATCGCCCGGGCGACATTGGGAAATGCCCCGGCCTCCCCGGCGCCGAAAAGAAAGCGGATGACGACCAGCGAGCGAAATCCAATCGCCGCGCCGGTGAGGCCGTGAAGGCTGACCACCAGAGGACGATCCGGGTCAGCGCCAGCCGGGCGCCAAACCGGTCGCCAAGCCAGCCACTCGGAATCTCGAAGGCCGCATAGGCGATCGAGAAGGCGCTGAAGACGAGCCCTTTCTGCTCCGGGGTGAAGGAGAAGGCGCGCGCGATCTCCGGCATCGAGGCCGAAATGGCCAGCCGGTCAAGAAAGGTGATGACCGTCAGCGTGAAGATGAACCAGAGCACGGTTCTCCTCACTCTTGGTGGACGAGCTTGTTGGTCGCTGTTCATCTATTTCACGTCGAAGACCGGAACCTCGCTCAGCAGAACCTTCCCGCCAGCCCGACTGATTACATAGACTGCCCGGCCGGCATAGTCCTTCCCCTCGATCCGAATTCGAAGGGTCACGTCGACCGCCGTGCGGTTGGCATCCCAGGCCTCCGCTCGTAACGCTTCGGTCACCCAGGTCGAAGGTTTGCGGACAACCAGCGACTGGGCAAAGCGCCGCAGATTGCCGATCTCGACAAACGTGTTGACCACGCTCGAGGTGCTCTGCAAAATCGCCTCATCGAACTTCTGGAGGAAGGCGGTGATATCCTCCGGAACGCTGATCGAGTTGGTCGACTGTTCGGCCTTGAGCGCCGCATCCCGGGCCGCGATCGTCGAGGCGGCATCGAGGTCGGCGGCCGCGGCGAGCCGGAAGTAGCGGGCCGCGACGTCCCCCTGACCCTGCTGGAGTGCAATCTCTCCCAGCCCCTGATTGGCCCAGCCATAGGCAAGGATCGGGAGCGGATCCCCCTTCAGGGACTCCGTGAAGAGGGCCTTCGCCTCTTCCACCTTCTTCTGGGCGAGGAGTATGCGTCCGGCCAGCGCTCTGAGGGTTGTCGCCCGTGGATTGGCCTTCAACCCCTCACGGGCTCTGGTCTCGGCCGTGGCCAGATCTCCGCGGCTGAAGGCAAAGTTGGCCTGTCCAAAATACTCCGATTCAGATGGGCGACGCGGATAGATATCGTTGGCATAGTCGATCTGCAGGTACTTGTTCTCCGGATCGGTCTCGACCGTCGCCAGCGTGACCGTCGCCGGAAAACTGACGGTTCCGTACTCGCTCGCCTTGACCAGGACCTGTTGACGCAGCTTCTCGCCTTTGTCGGTCGTCGCGACCACCTCGATGGTCATATCTCCGGTGCCGAAATTGGTCACCGTCGACTCCCAGCCAGTGGCTGTCTGTTGGGGTTGCCCAATGGCAAAGTCGGGAAGCACAACCGTCTCGATCCAGTTGGTAAAGACTTCGCCGATCAGTCGCCGGTCGGCCCCACTCGCCAGAAGGTTACTCTTCATGCTCGCACAACGCGCGACATTGCAGAGCGGGGAGCGCCAGTCGCCAAGTATCAGGACATCGACCCGGTTGCGGGCCAGCGAGGCGCGGAGCACATTCTGAAAAGTCGCCTTGCCGACGGTGCTTTCGAGCAGGCGCCAGACCATCGCGCCCTTGTTGAAGATGCTCGTCGTGTAGTTTCGATCGAGCTGGCTCTGCATCAGCAGTGGGGCATCGCTTCGCGCAATCGTCGCGTAGGCGCGGCGGAAACTCTCCCACGACTCGATCTGCTGGGCTGCTCCATAGCGCTCGCCAATGTACTGGGCGACCAGATAGGCTGGCAGCGCATCACGGAGCATGCCGGTGCCCCGACCCCGCAGCAGCACCTGGCCATCAATCCACGATCGTGCGGCGGCGTTGGCCAGCAGCTCGATCGTTCCCTGGTCGAGCACATCCCGCCGAAAGAGGTTGTCATCGACCGTGACGGTCCCGACGGAGGTGTAGGAGATCTCACGCCCCTGCGAGAACGAGTCGGAGGTCGATGTGCTCAGTTGGCGCGCCTGGGTCGTGATGATCCGGAACGGCGCGACCACCGCCACTCCAAAGTAGTCGGCATAGTATTTGAGAATCCGTTCGGCCTCGGCCGCGAGGCGCGTCGCCTGCGCCTTGCCCGCCTCACTCACTCCCCGGGGATAGTAGACCTCCACCGGATAGGCCTCGCCCCCCGCGCGGTGCACCTCATAGTCTCCGACGATGAAGAAGGGCAGCGCCGCTTGCGACTGCTCAAACGAATTGTCAGATTTTCTGATTCCTGACGAAACGACCTTCAGGCCCGTCGCCGCGGTGACGCTGATCTTCACCGGCGCCGTATCCGCGCCGTGCTCCGCATATGGGGTATGGAAGACCGGAAACCAGAAGCTGTTCGGCAGCACGAAGGCCTCGGTTCGTGACTGGTGGAGCGCCGCCCCGCGCTCGGTTGTCGGCAGCGTGTAGACGAATTCGGTCGTCAACTCGCGTGAGCTGGCGATCGTTCCGGTGATGTCGGTCGAGACGCGGAGCAGATTGTTCCGCAGGTCCTCGGCTGCTTTGAACTGGACCGCCGTGCCGTTCACCTTCATCGACGTGACCTGCGCTTTCAGGTTGAGAAAGAACGAGTAGCGCGGTCGATTGCTGGTCGAAAGGAGAATTCGATCTGCCAGATCCGGCCCGGAGAGGTTGACCAGACTGAGCGTCGCGGTCACCTCGACCTTCTGCTCCTCGGGCTGCATCCGCACCGCCAGATCATAATTTTTGATCTCGAACTCCTGCGCGGGCGCGCCGATCGAGATGGCCATTAAAAGAAGGACTGTCCGTATCGTGTTCTTGAGCATAGATCGTTCAACTCGGTCGATAAGAGATAAGTCTGCGTCACTATTCTGCCGGATATTGTAACCTCAGGAAAGACTGCCGTCCAAAGAAAGACTGCTCTTCAAAGAAGGACTTGTCAGCGCTTCCCGCGGGGCGACGACGGTCAACGCGTGGCGAGGCCTCAGCTAATGACCCGGGCCACCCTCGAGCTGCCGGATCTCATCGTCGAGACCCGTCATCTCCCACCGCGCGAGGGAGATGGGAATACTGTCGATCTGGTTGAGCCGGTCAAAGAAGTCACGCAGCTTCAACTGCTCGCCACGCTCTTCACTGGCCCGTCCATAGTCAGCGAGGGTCCGCTCGAGCAGGTACTTGCCCGTGATGTAGCTGGTTCCATAACCCGGTTGCCGGAGGTAGAGGTGCTGTTCGAAGAGGAGCAGCTCCTTCTCGGTCTTCATCCATCCCCGCGGGGTCATCTCGGAGTGGATTCCGCCGGCCTCCTCCATGGTCATCAGGTTGGCGTGGGCATAGAGCGACCCAAGGCCCCGTGCCGCCCGCTGGGCAATCATGATCCAGACCAGCTCACGTGAACGGGGACTGTCATCATACAATCCGGCATTCATGAACATCTCCTCGACGCCGGTCGCGGTTCCTTCATTGCGCGTGTCGAAGATATTGTAGAGCAGCGCTCCCTGGCGGACCGGACTCGGATGGGGTTCACGATCCATCCGGGCCAGCTCAAACCAGTGGTAGAAATGGGTGAAGAGAGGCAGTGGATCGTGGTGGGCGCCGATGGCAAAGAAGTTGCGCCGTTCGACCGGCACGAAGCTGCCGAGATGCTCCCGCAGGGCGGGTTCCATGTAGTCGGTAACGGTCAGGATCTCCTGCTCGCGGAGGAATGTCATGAAGCGGGTCGCCGCCCGGTCGGCCTTCTCGTTGTACTCGGCCGGGGTCGACGCCGCTGTCAGTGGGGGCAGCTTCCGGTTGCGGTGCTCCTCGAGCTTGAGGGAGGACCAGGCCCGGTCAAGCTCGCGCTTCAGAAGACTGACCTCCTCGTCCCAGGTCATCGGCAAGAGGTGGACGTGGCGCTGGTACCACGTATAGTTCTCCTTGCCAATTCCTGATGGCCCCGTCTTCGAGGCCGCCTCGGCCTCGAGCCATTCGACCAGCTCATCAGTGGCCTGTTTGGCCGCGGCAATCGCCGCCTGGAGGTCCGGATGCTCACCTACTCTGGCGGAGATTTCATCCAGACTCTTCCGCTGTCCCCGCATGTTCCGAATCCCGGCAATCCAGAGCTCCCGGGCATTGCCGGTCAGGTTGCGTCGCGCCTGGCGCAGCAGCGGCGGGATGACCTGCAAGTCGCTCAGCAGCCGTTGCTCCGCGGATGGCGTGAGCGGAAACTGGTAGGTCCAGAACTCGGTCAGCGCGTGATTGGTCGGTCCCTCGTGCGCCGGAACGTCGCTCCGCTCCATCATGATCGACTGGTAGAAGGCCGGATCGCGCGCCCAGGGGCGCAGTACCCGATGGTTGAACTCCCATCCGTTCATCTCCGCCCGGACGAGATGCCAGTCGACCTGCGCGGGAATCGTCCAGTCCGTCGTCTCCATCCGGTCCAGTCGCTCACGCAACTGTCGATATGCAGCCTGGCGGGCGACAAAGGTTCCGGCCGTATAGTCTGGCGCTCCATCGAGGAGCGGCGGTTTCTCAAAGGCCCGCCATTCCCTGAACAATTGGATCAGATCCTGATGTGTACTCATCTCCACACGCTCACCCCTTTCACCCCTCCCGCAACCTGTTCCGAGTCCGCCAAGCAGGGCGACCAGAATAAACAGCCGCAAGTTCAGTCGTGCCGCCCTGGTCAACTGTCTCATTTTTGGTTGATCTCCTCGCCTTCGCCCCGTCTGTTCACAGCTCGCCTCACCCGGTCTCTGGTCGGCCGATCTGACCAGCAATCCTGTCACCAGACATTAATCGCCCAATCGACTGGCTTGTCAATTCAAGTCACTCCAAACTGCTATTTTGAAAGGCGCTCTCACCACCCCTCATCCGGACGTCGTCAAAAGCGATGATGGCGGAGGCCTGTTTCACGCTCTTCTGATGCCCGTCTCGACTGGCAGCGTGAAGAAGCAGACCACCGTCAGCGAGCGGTTCCCGTCGCCTCTCCTGGCACGGCAGTCTGAGGTGAGACACGCCACCGGATCACCGAAGATGATCCAGCGGCTTCGCTGTTTCTGGTATTGCTGGGGAATCTCGACGGACAGAAATCTGAATCGGTCAACGGGCGGACCTGGCTACTCCTGCGGAGAGAGGAGGTGGCGCGGATTGCCACTGCGGGTGAGACGGAAGATCATTCGCAACAGCTCTGGTTTGAGCAGGGCGGTCACCACCTCCAGATCATCGATCAGATTGCTCTTTTCGGTAAGAAATCTGACCACGCTGCCGCTGTTGGCATGCTTGAAGAGGATGGCGAAGAAGCCGGGGGCCATCTCGGGCGATCTCGCCAGCGCATCGAGCATGATCTGGTCGAAGACCCGGTACTTTGATGAGCCGAAGGTGAACCGGGCGCGGTTCAGATTGCGCCCGCGCATCAGCCTCGTCGCGATCTCCCGCGACTGCCGCTGAATGCGGAGGAAGGCGTAGCCCGTCGCCGCCCGCGCCGCTCCCGCCGGGATGCCGATCGGAATGATCCGTTCATCGACGGCGGGCCCATTCGCGGCAATCCCCATCGGAATCCTTCCACT
>JBEAVZ010000166.1:0-6651 GCA_041160645.1 Acidobacteriota bacterium | reverse complement strand
ACCGCCGAGAGGGGCCATTATCATCGCCGAAGGCGTCACGACCCTGATGCCTGGGGCTCCCTCCCCAATCATAAAGCCATTTTCATCCCTGATTTCTCTCTGATATGATCCGCACTCGCTGGGAAATACATAACCCCGGCTGCGTCAACAACCGGGGTTACACTTTGTGGGGCTTCCGGGTTTTGTGTGGGTGAGTTGAATCGTTAGAAATACAGGGGCAACTCTATTGGGGGCGCGGGACTCCGCCCCGCAGCTGGACTTTGGACGTTTGGTCTCAAAAATGTGACCTGTCAACCAGCGCCCCAACGGGGCGCCGCATACCAGCCCAGGGTGCAACCCTGGGTCGACTGGCACACCATTCCGGCGTTCCTGCAGAACGCCTTGTGGCCGGTTGGGCATTTTTCACGGGGTGTTGGCCTGGGCCCGAGTAACAGTATGCGGTGTCCCGTTGCCGACACGGGAAATGACCAAAGTTCAGAAAGAGAAAACTTGCGCTTCGTGTCTGGATTTGACTCGTGTTTTACAAGACGAAGTGGTCGTTCACTCTGAATTACTCCCGAATCATGCAAAAATTACGGGAAATCGAGGCTCGCGGCCCAAACGATTTAATTTTTGTCCAAAATCCAGCTGCGGGTCTGAAGACCCGCGCCCCCAGTAAAACAGCCTCTTTATCTCGATGAGACTTTAGCTTACCCACACAAAAGTCCGAATCCACAACATAATTTTGCTCGTTCGGAATCGCGGGTTGATGTTCGAACGGCTGAAACAGCCCAGGCCCTGAGATTCTTCGATTCCCAGTTTCGAACTTCAGAAAGGTTGAGCCTTCCTGCTATATGATCAAAGTAACTTTCCAGATGCCCTGACATCCTCAGTCATCAATAACTGATCGTGAAGATACCCGATGACCTGATGATGGCAAAGAGCCCGCGTCCGTCGGCTACCAGGGCGTGTGGTGCCTCACCCGGCAACCCTCTGTTGACCGGACTCCAGAATGGCGCGTCGACATATGATAAATATAGCCCCTGGGCAATGACGCTCGCAAATATGTTCCCACCACTCGTTGCCAGTGCCATGATATTCGGATTGGTCAGACCCGTATTGAATGGTCTCCAGCTCTCGCCATTGTTTGTCGAGACAAAGACTCCCCTGTCCGTTCCGGCAAAGAGACTGGGACCACTCACCGCAAGGCTGCTCACGTTAAGACTTGTCAGACCATTGTTGACCGCTATCCAGCTCGCTCCATTGTTAGTCGAAAGGTAGACGCCTCCTCCTCTTGTACCAGCAAAGAGGTTCGACCCGATCCCGGAAAGTGAAGTGACGTTCTGATTGGTAAGTCCATTGTTGGCTGGCGTCCAGGTCGGTCCACCATTATTCGAAAGATAGATGCCACTGCTGTAGGTTCCAGCAATGATGGTGTTATTGATCAACCTGATCGCCGTCACGGTATCACCCGGCAGACCGGTTGACCCGGCGATCCAGGTCAGCCCATTATCGACAGACCTGAAGATGATACTGGAAGTACCGGCATAGATCGTGGTGCCATTACTGGCCAGAGAAAAGAAGAATGTATCGGAGAGGGGCGGCAGTTGCATCCAGCTCTGTCCGCGGGTTGTCGAGGTGAAGATTCCGGTGCCACCCGTTCCAAGGAGAAGATTGTCCCCATTCACAAGCAGGGACTCGAAGGTGAGTGCCGACAGTCCCAGACTGGCATTGCTCCAGGAAGCGCCTTTATTGTTTGATCGATGTATCCCTCCTCCAAAGGTTCCCGCGAAGAGACTGTTCTCCACCCCCAGAAGCCCATAGACCGGATATCCTGGAAGCCCGACGCTGGCGACATTCCAGTTCAGACCATTATTCGTCGAGAGATAGACCTGTCCTCTGTTTGTTCCGATAAAGAGATCGCTCCCTTTGAACAGCAGGGATGTAACGTTCTGACCGCTCAGGTCAGCACTGGCGAGGCTCCAGCTCACACCATTGTTTGAAGAGACGAAGAGACCATTTTCGGTTCCGGCAAAGAGGTTCGAACCGCTGGCGACCAGCCTGGTGATGGTCAGAGAGGTCAGACCGTTATTGATGGGCGACCAGCTTAGACCATTGTTGGTCGAGTGTAATACTCCGGCTCCATTCGTGCCGGCAAAGAGGTTACCTGGTGTAGCAAGAATCGCCGGGACAGATCGCTGCGAAAGACGCAGCCCGAGATCTGTCCAGTTTGCTCCATTGTCGGATGAGACCTGGATGCTCCCCTCTGACCGGGCATAGTCAAAGGTGCCGGCGTAAAGGCTGTTGCCGTAGGAGTGAAGCGAGAAGACGGCCTTGTCCTTGATGGAGTTGTTGACCTGAGTCCAGGTCTGACCGCCGTCGTTCGAAATGTCGACCCCATAACCTCCGGCAAAAAGATAGCCATTGTGGCTGGCCAAGGCATAGACCGTCGCATTGAGGTTTCCACTATTGATCCCTGCCCAGCTCTCTCCATTGTTGTTCGATCTGAAGAGTCCACGATCATAGGTACCAGCAATGATACTGTTGCCACTGAGAAGCAACTCGCTGATTCGTCCACCAAATGGACCGTTGGTGGGTCTCCACTCACCATTCAGGGCCAGCGTCTGGATGAACTTCAGCCGGGTTTGATTAGTGTTCCGGCCCTGAATCGAGATCTCCACCGGGAGTGTGCCCGCGCCCAGCAGAGAGGCTGGAAGAGGGCCAATGTTGAGCTGATCGAGCCCGACAAAATCTGCCGTAGCTCCGATGTACTGGACCGGAACGCTGGTCGCTCCAATTCTCGCGGTGACGGCTGTAACATTGGATGCCGCGCGAAATCCGGTTCCAAAGAGGGCCAGATAGACCGGCTGTGACGCAGTCCCCGGGTCGATCGGTCTGGCTTCCCATTTCGACAGCGATGGATCGTAATTGAACAGATCGACGACCCGGGTCAACGAGCCGACAACCCGCAGGCCATAAGCAGCTGGGACTCCATCACCTGAAGCGTTCTGGGTGAAGATGGCTGGAGAGAGCGTGCCGACGCTCAGTTCGCCGACGGCGACAATCACACTGTTGAGATAGACTGTCACCGTCGCGGGCCCTGAGGCCGTCGCCGGATGGAGATGGTAGTTGATCTGGCCTGGTGAGACGAAGAATAGTGACTGGTCGCGGGAGACGCCCGCACTGTCTGTGACAACCAGCCTCGTTCCACGAAGAGTTGTCGGGAGTGGGCGGGAACTGCTCACCTCGACACCACTGGCCAGTCCGCTGCCGAAGGCTGCCAGGATCGAGTCACGAGCCTGCTCACCGGCCGCATAACTCGCCGCTGAGACCGAAGTGACCCTCGGGTAGACCTGCAGAGCGACTGAAGCCAGACTACCGCCAGATCCGCTCAACACTGGCTCGCGCTTCCACTCCTTTTGAGCCCTGACAATGCCATCCCATCTGACCATAGTGGATCGGAGTATCTCGGCAGATCCGCTTTTCAATCTCGAGTAATCTGGTGTCACTGATAATATCGGCTGAAGAATCAACCCGTTAGCCAATAGAAACAGGGTGACAACGATTGTCGACCCGATCAAAATACGTGTGACATCAATCAGGGCCTTTCGATCAAGTAAGGTATGACTGGAAACTTCGTTCATCTTGAACCACCTGTGCAACTGCGTTTTTGTTCACGCGGAGAGGGGAATAAAAAACGTGTCTTCGGACTTTTGTGTGGGTAAGCTGAAGTCTCATCGAGATCAATGGGCTGTTTTACCGGGGGCGCGGCCCTCCGGCCCGCCTTCACGGCGATCGCGACAATCGAATGGATCACCCGTGCCTGGATTGATCCTTACCCATTCAGCCCTCTTCAGCCCTCTTCAGCCAAGATAGCCTGTCTCTACCCACCTTTGAAATCTCATCATATCGCTGAATCGACGAGCGCGGCCAAGGGAACGACCTCGACGCGATCTAACAATCCATAGCGCTTCATGCCGGGGTAGATTACCACGACGCGCTCCAATCCCAGATACTCTAATGCAATGCGAATCGAAGGGGTCAGCCTTGGCGCATCGGCGCGCTTACACTCGATACCGAAGAACCGATCGCCGCGGTCGAGCAGAAGATCGATCTCCGCTCCCTGATGTGTCGCCCAGAACCAGGCTTCATCATGCTTGGATAAACATTGAGCTAAATACCACAAATATCCAGCTCTTGACTACTCGATTTTCTGGGTCGACAACTGATTGTATTGACTACGGAGGGTGAGGACGCGCGAAGACTGCCCTGACGCCAGCAATTGAACCAGTTCTTGAAGATAGAGACAACTACAAGGGTTGAACCTGCGGGATAATTAGCTCATTTCGGAATCACTGGTATTGTCAGCGTCGCCGAGCTGGTCGTCGTCAATGCCTGCAGGTTATAGCCCCCGCTCAAGCCCGAGACTGCCTCGTTGATCATCACTCCGCTGATCGCCTCATCGCCTACTGCCCAGAACTTCATCCAGCCGGTGCGCCCAGCCGGGATCACGGTCGTGTAGCGTGGTACCGTTCGTGGAAAGTTGTTGCCGAGCAGCCCGCGGAGCTGGCAGCCTCCAGCCGCGAGCGTAAAGCTTCGTGCCACCTCACTGTCGTCAAAGAGCAGTCCAGCAAGCGGTCCAAGTCGCGCGGCTCCGGTCGTCAGATCCCCGCCAATCCGGTTGATGATCAGCATCGAGCTGTTTCCATTCGCAGGAGATGGCAACGTATGAATGGCCAGTGACCGTGGCAGCTCATCATAGGCAATGCCATTGAAGGCCAGTGTCGCCGCCGTAGAGTCGGCCAGGCAAGGTGGTGTGGCAACCGAGATTCCGGCAACTCCGATAGCCGGCAGAGTGGCCCGATGATCGCTTTCAAACCTGACGACCGCACCACCGATCAGATGGTTGCTGATCTTCGGGCACCCCGTCTCATCAATTGCCACCGCGATCAGATATCCAGTCACTCCCGGATCGATGTCGCTCGCATTGAAACTAGCCGTCTGATTCTGGGTCAGGGTGACGATCTGATCGGCCGTCGTGCACGTTGTGCCATCGACAAAGAAGAGGTGGACGACGGTCGGATTGACCGGATTGGTGTTGGTCAGAGAGATCTGCGTCTCTTCCCGGTTTGAGCTGACCGAGGATGTGTACAGGTTGAAGATCAGTACGCTCGCCGGTTTCTGCGTATTTGGCAGCCCGGCGAAGATCGGTGGATTGCCTGGTCCGGCAGATGGAGCATTGACCGTCAAACAGCTCGATGGGCCGGTCGCTCCGCCAATAGTCGACGTCACGCAGTACTGCGTACCACTGATCGCCTGAACACCGACTTGTACCTGATAGCCGATCGTGACGCTGCTGTTGCCCGGAATGGTCCCTGACCAGGTGACGGTCTGACTGGCTGATGCGGCAAACAAATTGCTCTTGAGCCTCAGACCATCAGGATCGTTTGCTGGTGAAACTTGAGTTCCGGTACCGATCACACACGAACCTGTCGGGCTCGTGCAAGAAAGGGCGCTGAATCCAACCGGCAAGGTTGCGACGTAGACCGTGGTCGCCGGTGATGAAGAAGTGTTGGTCAACGTCTGGGTGATCGTCACCGGACTGCCCGGACTGATACGGCCTCCACTTCCGGGTAGACCGATCGATGGATTCCCACCCGTGATCGGTCCACTACCACCTGACGCGGTGACGGTAAGTTGGATGGTCGCATCTGTCGTCGCGCCGCAGTTGTCGGTCGCGTGGATAGTGATGCCGTGCGTTCCCGCTGGTGCGGCTCCGGAAAGCGTCACCAGTCCTGTCGATGGGTTCACGGAAATGGCTCCCGTGTAGTTCCCCTGGCTATGGACCGCGATTGCCACCACCGAGCCATTGTCTCCCGGACCAGTCGCAGGGTTGATAGTTGTCGAGCCTCCTCCGTTGACTGAGGTCGCTGCATAGGTGAGCGTTGGCAATGCATTCGCAACCACTGTCACGTTGAGTGTTGTCGTTGTCGTAGCTACACCATCATTCACCTGCAATGTAAAAGCAGCTGTTCCAGCTGTCCCTCCACAGGCAGCAATCAGATCAGCTGTGATCGTTCCGGCTGTATTGACGAGGTTCGTAATCGTTATCCCACCTGATGACGCTGAAGTTCCTCCATTTATCGTCACAGTCAAACTGGCAGCTGTTGTCTCCGCATCATTTACGGTTGCAATCGTCGAGTTTGCCAATCCACTTCCAATCGTTCTGCTGATCCCGCTCACTGGCATAATCATGGGAAGACCATTAACTATGATCGATATTGTCGCATCTGTCGTTGCTCCGCAGTTGTCGGTCGCCCGGATCGTGATTGTGTGTGTTCCCGCCGGGGCTGCGCCCGTGATCGTGACCAGTCCCGTCGATGGGTTCACGGAGACTGCTCCTGTGTAGGTTCCCTGGCTGTGGACCGCGATTACCGTCACCGAGCCATTGTCACTCGGACCAGTGACCGGGATGATTGTACCACTCCCCCATGAGGCGAGAGTCTGCGAGCTATAGGACAATGTTGGTGGAGAATTTGCAGTGACTGAAATATTAAGCGCAGTCGTTGCCACAGCCATACCGTCACTTACCTGAAGCGTAAATCCGGCTGGCCCAGTAACCACCTGACAGGAGGCAAGTATGTCGGCGGTGATGGTTCCGTTGCTGTTGAG
>JBEAVZ010000147.1:0-3143 GCA_041160645.1 Acidobacteriota bacterium | reverse complement strand
ATGACGTGTTGCGCGCGGATGTCACCGTTCTCATCCTTGAAGGCCTGGCCATCCTGAAAGACCATGAGGGCGGTCGCCACTTTGGCGTCATACTGAGCGGGAACATAGACCCAGTAGGTGTGCTGGGTTCCAGGGTAGGCCTGGCTTGGGAGGACGTATGGCCCGCGGATCTCGCCTTTGGGAACGCCCTCCTGTGGCATAGAATCCGGGCCAAGTCGGTATTGTGAGTTTGGGTTGGGGCCCGCCGGCATGGGGGCGGCCGGCCGATTGACCGGCGGGCCTGGATTGACCTGACTGGTTGGGGTGGGGGCCGATTGGGCCAGCCCACAGATGGTGATTGGTGAAGGGAGGAGCGCCCCGATCACCACGAGCAATATCCGCACGAACCATGATCTGTTCATCTGGTGAGACTCCGTAGTTGCCGGCGAACCGGACCGGATCGCCGCTGAAATTGGTTAAAACGAGGATGGCGAGCAGTCTACTCTCGTGGCGGGCGCAAGTGAAGATTGAACGCGTCGCGAGACAATAGGCAGGAACATTTGGCAAGTCGCCGGGTCATGACGGAGAATGGAGGTTGTCGCGTTGGGGGGCCGCTGACGGGCAATGATCAGCGGCGATGGCCAGATCTACTATGGAGAGATGCGCATGAGATCCTGTTTGATCAGCTTCCTGATAATCCTTAGCCTTGCGCCGATCGTCGCGGCGCAGACGGCGTCAAAGTATGTTGGACAGGTGATCTGTTGCGAAGAATGTTGGGTGAGAGCTGATCGAAGAACTACTCCCTTTGGCACTCCGGCTGACCTGGCCAAGGCGGCGGAGTGTGTGGGCAATGGCGATCCCTCGCTGCTGGCGATGACCGACAATGATGGTGAGACGTCTTTCTACCAGTTGGAGGAGGGGCGCTATAAAAAGCCCGGACGAAACTGGCTGGAATTGATCGGGAGCCGTGTCGAGGTGACCGGAGTGGTCCGGATGAAGAAGGATCGCCGGTTCCTGCGGGTCGACTCCCTCGAGGTGCTGGCGACTCCCCAACAGATTGCGCCACAACCTACCGTCATAGGAACCGCCGCCGAGTTGGTTCTTCCGGATCTCTTTGGCGGCGAGCAGCGACTCAGTTCGCTGCGTGGGCGGATCGTTATCCTCAATTTCTGGGCGACCTGGTGTGGGCCTTGCGTGAAAGAGATGCCGGACCTGGCTGCCATTCAGAATCAGTATGCCGCCCTCGGAGTGCAGGTCGTCGGCGCCTCCGCCGATAACATGACCGAACAGAAGGCCGTGCGTGAGTTTATTGGCCGGGCGAAGATAAACTTTCCGGTCTGGCTTGGGGCGACTACCCGTGAAATGGGGCGTTTTGGTCTTGGACCAGCTCTGCCGGGAACGGCCGTGATCGGCCGTGATGGCCGGATCGTCGCTGTTTATCAGGGAGTCATCAAGGAGGCTGATCTGAAGAAGCTGCTTGATCAACTCATTGCGAGGTCGCAGGGGGAGGCCAGGGCGCAGATTGCCCAGATGAGAGGCGCCGCGCCTCTTGAGACCGCGAGCGTCCCCAGTTGACCGCTCTGACCCGGCGAGGGCCGCGCCGTGAGCGGGGCAGCAAATGCAGACAAAGAGAAGTGGACCTTTGGGCTTCGTCTCATTCCGGGGGCCATTCCCCGGGCGAGCCTGCGGACGACCCTTACTTATCGACTCCATCCACGCCTGACGGCCGGGATCGAGGTCAATCCGCGGGCGGATAGCACCGGCGGCCGGATCAGTCCGCTCCTCAATTGGCTTGCCCTGCCGGAGACGAAGAGTCGTCCGGCAGTTATCATTGGCACAAGCTCTGATCGAATCGGCACCCCGACCGGACAGTCGTTCTATGCCACGCTGAGCAAAAATATCGAACGGGAATCGGGGCTGCCGCTCGCGCCTTATCTTGGGCTGGCTTACAGCACCTTTGAGCGCCGCTGGCTGCCATTGGCCGGACTCAACGTGCGGCTTTCAACGAGCGTCTCGGCGACGGTCAGCTTTGATGGCGTCCGGGTCCATCCACTCCTCAACTATCGACGGGGGCGCCACGTCTTTTCATTCATTCTCGCCTTTGCCAACACCCCAGGAGCGAGCTACAGCATCACCTTTTAGCTTGCCGCTGCAGATCACCACTTGTAACAGCTCGTTGTTTGCCGGAGGCCTCTCCTCAGTGAATCTCTTTCAGAGAGTGGAGCGGGGAGGAGCCCAGCCAACCGAACGATTGGCAGAACGTCTGGCGAAAGGACGGCGCATCATTGTGCACCGCCTCCTGTAGCAAGGGAACCAGCATCTCTGGCTCTGCAAGAAAAGAGTCGTGGCCGTGTTTGGACTGCAACTCGTAGTAGTCGACATTGACTCCGGCCTCGCTCATCTTGGTGGCGAGGGTCCGGACGTCGTCAGCCGGGAAGAGCCAGTCACTGGAGATGCCGACCAGCAGAACATTGGCCTGGATCCGGTGGAGCGCTTCGATCTCCGAGTTGTAACCAAGCCCGGGATGAAAGTTGTCCATCGCCCGGGTAATGATCAGATACGAGTTGGCGTCGAAGCGCTGGTTGAAGATATCGCCCTGGTAATCGAGGTATCCCGAGATGTCATACCGATCGGTCAGCGAGCGGAGTGGATCTTCGCCATTCCGATTGAGGTTGCGGCCATAGCGCTCGGTGAAGAGGTCGGCTGACTTGTAAGTGGTCATGGCCATGCCTCGCGCAAGTGCAAGCCCCCTGGTTGGCGGATCGTCGGCCTCGTAATCGCCGCCGCGCCATTTCTCATCGTTCATGATCGCCTGGCGCTGGAGATGGTTGAAGGCGAGCCCCATGGCTGAGAGCGGAGCGGAGCCGATCGCGACGCAGCTGCCGACCCGTTCCGGAAAGTCGATCGCCCACTGAATCGCCTGCATGCCACCAATCGAGCCGCCAATGACTGCCCGCAGCCGACTGATCCCAAGGTGATCGATCAGCCGCGACTGGGCGCTCACCCAGTCACGAATCGTCACCAGCGGAAACTTGCCTCCATACCGGCAGCCGGTCGCCGGATTGATATCGTTCGGTCCGGTCGATCCATAACAAGACCCGATGGCATTGACGCAGATGACGCAGTCGCGGGTCAGGTCGAAGACTCCCTGGTTCCCAAACAGC
>JBEAVZ010000125.1:0-6090 GCA_041160645.1 Acidobacteriota bacterium | reverse complement strand
TTGTAAGCCTCGATCGGCTGGCCGGAGTGGAGCGCGTGCCAGTACTCAGCCACACCAACCAGCGAGGCGGCAAGAGCGCCAAAGGCGTGTGATAGTGCGGTTCGTTGCGGCATCGCCGTCATCGGCATCCAGATCGACATTCCCGCGCCAATCAGACTCCCCAGAACCAGACCGATGATAATCAGCTCGTAGCTGATGATATCGTGATGAAAGAGGGTGCCAACGATGGCCACGAGCATGCCGGCGGCGGCGAGATTCATTCCACGCCGGGCGGTCTGCGGATGAGCGAGCTGTTTCAGGCCAAAAATAAAGAGAATCGAAGCCAGCAGGTAACTGAGCGGAATCAGCACCTCGTTGAGTATGTTTTCCATGGCTACTTACCAGCCTCCTTCTTTCCGGACTCGCCGCCACCGATCTTATCTTTGAACATCCTGAGCATCCGATCGGTGATCATGAAGCCGCCGACCACATTGATCATGGCCGAGGTGACCGCGATGAATCCAAGCACGCGACTGACCGTGCTCTGTGAACCGGCAGTGATGATGGCGCCAACTACGGAGATGGCCGAGATGGCATTGGTCGCCGACATGAGCGGAGTATGGAGCAACGGTGGCACCTTCGAGATCACCTGATAACCAAGAAAGGCCGCCAAGGAGAAGACATAGAGGGATGAGATGATACTTTCCACGTTCATAGTTGAAATCCTCCCGATCTGACTCAGTTGTGCCAAACTGGTCAAAAGCTCAATTGACTGCCAGCGCCGCCTTTAGCCGCGGCTCGATCGCCTGCCCCTGGTGAACAGCACACGACGGACCAATGATGTCATCATTGAAATCGAGGTTAAGCTGCCCATCCTTGATCAGAATCGACAAAAATGAGGTCAGATTCCGTGAATAGAGCTGACTGGCGTGGAGTGGAACTGTCGCCGCCAGGTTGAGCGGGGCCAGGATCCGGACCCCATTGACCTCGATCTCTTCACCCGGCCGGGTCAGAGCACAGTTGCCACCGGTCGCGCTAGCGAGGTCAATAATCACTGCGCCGCGTTTCATGGCCAAGACAGCCTGCTCCGTGACCAGAATTGGCGCCCTCTTGCCCGGCACCTGGGCTGAAGTAACGATACAGTCGGTCAGCGCGGCCTGTTTGGCGATCAGCTCGCGACTGCGCTCCATGACCTCTTCCGTCACTTCGCGGGCGTATCCACCGGCGTCCTCGGTCTGGACTCCGCCCATGTCGACTTCGAGGAACCGGGCGCCAAGGGAGCGGACGGCCTCTCCGGCAGCCGCCCGGACATCGAACCCCTCAACGATGGCCCCCAGTCGACGGGCCGTGGCAATGGCCTGGAGCCCGGCCACACCGGCCCCCAGAATCAGCACCCGCGCAGGCGGTACAGTGCCGGCGGCGGTGGTCAGCATCGGAAACATTCGTGGCATCCGTTCCGCGGCCATGAGAACTGCCTTGTAGCCGACAATCGTCGCCATCGAGGATAGTGCGTCCATCGACTGGGCGCGCGTCGTCCGCGGGATCAGCTCAATCGCCAGGGCGGTCAGTCCCCGGGTAATCAGTTGCTCCATCTTCTTTGGCTCATCAAGGGGACGGAGAAAAGCGATCACGATCGCCCCCTTCTTCAACCCATCGATGACGTCATCCCCGGGACGGTTGACCGCGAGGAGAATATCGGTCGAAGCAAGCAGCCCCGGACGATCGGAGGTGAGCGTTGCGCCAACCGCGGCATAATCGGCATCGTTAATGCTGGCCAGTAGTCCTGCTCCGCTCTCGATGGCCACCGACACGTTCATCGCGACCAGCTTCTTGACCGATTCCGGCACCAGTGCGACTCGTGCTTCGTTTGCGTCGTTCTCTTTCAGTACGGTGATTTGCATGGTGATCTTCACAATCGGTTAGTCGTATGCGTTGAGAATCCGGCAGGGATTCCCGTGTTGTGAAGCGGATCTCCCTGCCCAAAAAAGGAGAAACAAGGCTAGTAGAACTCAAGTATAGGTTGGAATCCTACCAAACGCAAAGAATTGTGAAAATTTTGTAACCAGATTATGACCATCTGGTCGCGATTGCATTCGGGGGGAGGCCTGCCCCCCCCGACCCCGCCACGGTGCGGCGTTCAATGCGGATCGGCAGGGGGCCCAGCCGGTAGAATGGTGGAAGGGAGAGGATCTCAGACGCCGGCCGCGGTTGGGAGGTTCATCCGGCCGGCCTTCCGTCTCGCGAGAAGATCGGTCAGAACGAGGATAATTCCCACTGCCGCGGCGATCCAGACCTTGAAGGAGAGCGCTATGACCGTAAAGAAGATCACAATGCTCAACCCAACCTGGAGAGCGAGCGGACTGGACTCTCGGCGGGCTGGAATGATGATAAAAATGGCAAGGCTGACGACAAACCATCCGACGAAGTTGTGGAATGGAATGCCATAGTAGACTCCGGGTTCAACCCACCGCCAGTAACCGAGCTGATTCGCGGCGAGAGGGTCAATGACCAGGTCGATCGCGGTCATCCAACCAGAGCAGATCAGCAGAAACAGTGGTCGACTCAGACTCAGTCGCCCCCACAGCTGCAGCGTGTAGGCGACCAGCACCATCCAGGCCGAGAGCATGACGAGCGGCACGTCGAAGAGATGCGGGATGAGAACCTTGGTGTAGCTGTAGGGGCTGAAGAGAAAGCCATAGCGAACGCCGATGATCTCTGCCGCGAAACCGATCAAGGCCGCGATAACGAGTGTCCGCTGCTGCGCTCGCGCCGTGGTCAGGAGGACGACCAGTCCCGCCAGCGCCAGAAAGAGCGTCGCCGCCCAAGGTGCATCGAGGGGTGGTTTGCCCACGATGGCATAATGCCCGACCCCTCCCAGCCACATCACGACGTACGCCCCAAGCAGTATTTTCACGACCAAGGGGGTGGCGCTGATGGCCGCCATAATCTTACTTCTCATATCGTTCAATCAACTCCGTAACGATGCGGGCGGAGGTCAAAACGATGGGCGTCCCTCCCCCCGGATGTGTGCTGCCACCGACAAAGTAGAGCCCCTTGTAGCGGGGATGCTTGTTGGGTGGGCGGAGAAAGGCATACTTCCAGTTATGCGAATGTGTTCCGTAGATGGCTCCGCCAGGCATGAGGTACCGGGCGCCAATCTTCCCGGGGGTGTAGACATTGCTGACCACGACCTCCTTCTCGATATCCGGAAATCCACCGGCGCGAAGCACATTGAAGACCCGGCGACGCGCGCTGGCAATCGCCTCGTCATCCCACGAATCGTGATCATTGGCCGGCGCATTGGCCATAACAAAGAGCGTCTCACCGTCACCGGGAACCAGCGAGCGGTCACTTCGACTCGGGGCATTGACATAGACTGTCGGCTCCTCCGGAAAGCGTCGCCGCTCGAAGAGATCGTCAAACTCCCGGCGGTAGTCGGAAGAGAAGAAGACCGCGTGGTGGTTGAGACGGGGGATCGAACGGCGGATCCCGAAGAGGAAGACGAGACCGGACATGGAGCGATCGCGCGGCGCCAGCTCTTTGGGCGCTCCGGTCTCGCCGAGCATCGACGGGGCGTGAGAAGCGTCCCCATTCATGACGACGATGTCCGCGGGCAGTCGGGTCTCATCGGCGAGCCTGACCGCGCTGACACGGCCATCCGTATGCTCGATTCTGTTTACCCGGGCGCCGGTCAGAAGCGTCACCCCCTGCTGACGGGCGATCGTGACCAGACTCTCGACCATCCGGTAGAGACCTCCCATTATGTACCAGTCACCAAACATGAACTCGATGTACGGAATCAGGGCAAAGGTGGCCGGAGACCGGTAGGGGCAGGAGCCAACATAGGTTGGGTAGCGGTCATAGAGCTGCTGCAGGTGCGGGCTCCGGAAATGGGCGGCCACCGTCCGGTGGTAGTTTCCCCAGCCATAGCGCCAGGGCAGGTGGCGCAAACTGCCTGGGTCGGTGTGCTGAAACCAGTCAGCCGGCCGATAACGGAGGAAGGTGTCACGGGAGAGTTCGTAAAGTTGAGCCCCCAGACGCATGAACCGCATGAACCCGCCGACATCTCGCCGATCGAGGTTGCGGACCGTCTCGAGCCAGTCGGGCATGGAGGCCGAATAGTTGAAACGTGTCCCATCCGGATAGAGATATTCACAGATCGGGTTGACCGGAACCAGCTTGAGGTGGTCCTCGATGCGACTGCCGACCGCCTCGAAGATCTCACGGAAGATCCAGGGCATGGTGATCAGGGACGGGCCGGTGTCGAACCGGAATCCCTGCTCGGACCAGCAGTTCATCTTCCCGCCGAATGTCTCTCCCTGCTCGCAAAGGGTAACCTCGTGTCCGGCTGCGGCGAGACGAACCGTGGCCGCCAACCCTCCGAGTCCACTCCCAATGACGACGATCCTCTTTTTCATCGATTCTCCTTCTCATTTTGTTTATCTGAAATCATCGCTCAATCTGTTGGTGATTCAGACTTATGGTAAGTGCGATCCTTCCAGCTCACCCCACGACCGGTCCGACACTTCCACCAGGAGGTGATCCCGAGACAGAGCATAATCACCTCGGCCAGGGGGTGGAGGAGGACCGTCGCCCGGGGCTGATTGAATCTGAGCGCGAGCAGCAACCGCGAGGTAATGACGGCGCCGGCCCCGATCGCCATCTCTTTTCCGGCCCGGAGGAGCAACACAAAAGGCCCCAGCATGACGAGCAGGTGAAAGGCGACAAAGAGCCAGAAGTTGTACTGACGCTCGAAGGCCGGGTAGAAGTTCTTCAGAAATCCATTCCAGATTCCGGCGAAGTCCTCGTACATCCGCACCCTTACTATGCGCTGTCCATCGAGGCAGAGACCACGACGGCCACGCTGACGCCAGAGCTGGGCCAGCCGGGTATCTTCAAAAATCTGGTCACGAACCGCGCGGTGTCCGCCGATCTCCAGATAACTGCGCCGGTCGAACATCATACAGGCCCCGTGGGCAAGCGCGAGGGAGGGATAGGCAAAGAAGAGTGAGAGCGGCCCCGGGTAGATCGAGAAGACAACGAAATTGAGCATTGGCATGAGGAGACGCTCCCAGAAGGTCGCGGTGATGAGACCGGGCCAACATGAGAGGAACTCGAGCCGACGTGTCTTCATCTCCTGCAGAATGCTGTCGATCGCCCCGGGTTGCAGACGGGCATCAGCGTCAAGGAAGAGCAGGTACTGCAGACTGGCGGCCTCAGCCAGCCTCGAACAGGCGAAGTTCTTGCCCGTCCACCCGGGCGGAAGCTGCTGCGCCGGGACGAGCCGAATCCGTTGGTCGAGCGCCCGAAATGCTTCAACGACCCTCGCCGTGCCATCAGTCGAATGGTCGTCATAGACAAGGATCTCCCCAACCACTCCACCCTGCTCTCTCACCCTTGCCAGGCACTCGGGAAGATTCAGTTCTTCATCTCGAGCCGGGATGAGCACCGAGACCACCGGCGGTCCGGGCTCACGACTTGGCCTGACCCGCGGCCAGAAGAGGACATTGGCGAGCGTGATCAGCAAAATAAGAATTGAGAAAGCAAGGATGATGGTAGTCATGAGACGGTCAGCAGGCGGTCGATCCTCGCGTAGAGTTGTTGCAGCCCCTCCTTGCCGACGCCTCCGGTGAGGCGCAGGACGATCTGGCCCTGCTGATCGATCAGAATGAGATTGGCCTGACCTGACTGGTAGCTGTAGGACTTGGCCACCTCACCAGTCCAATCGAGCAGCACCGGATATTTGACCCGGCTCTTGAACATCGACCTGATGATGCCGCGCATAAACGACGGCACAGCCGAGAGCACGGCGACTCCGCGCTGGTCGACCCGATCCTGATACTGCGCCCAGATTGGCTTGACCCATCCTTCGATCTGTTCCGAGCCCTTGCGATCGCCAAAGATGAGGATCGTCGGTTTCGATTTCGGAAACCGGTAGCTGATCAGCTGGTTGTACTGGTCCCTCAATTCAAAGTCGACCGCCCGGCTGGTGGCGCCGGTAGCCCAATTGATGGACTCGCCAGATTTATCCGCGGATCCGGCCGGGCAAGCAGGAAGCGGTCTTCCCGAAACTGTCTGAACCGTCAAAAAAAGAAGTAGCGCCGCCTTGAT
>JBEAVZ010000073.1:0-2896 GCA_041160645.1 Acidobacteriota bacterium | reverse complement strand
TTGGGGCCTACACGTTTGGCCGCAAGCTGATCGTCGTTGAGTCTGACGATGAGACCCTCGAGACCTACTCAGGGGCAGGCATTCTCTTTCTGTCACCGCGCGTTCTGACGGCTGGTCTCGATGAGAAACTGGCCCGGGAGGTGGCTTATCAATGGTGGGGACAGACCGTTGGTCTGCGCTCGTTTGATGACACCTTTCTCTCGCAGGGCATGGCCGAATTCAGCGCCCTCCTCTATATTGCCGACCGCCAGAATGAGACGGTCTTTCGCCAGGCCCTCCAGGCCGAACTAGAAAAGGCACTTGCTTTTGAGCAGAGCGCCTCGATTCGCTCCGCCCCACTGCAGCTCGACGACCAGTCAGCCGCGTTCAGATCGGTCATCCTTTACAAGGGGGCGCTCGTCCTCAGCATGCTGCGGCAGCTGCTCGGAGCCGACACTTTTGACCAGATGCTGAAGAACTACTATCAGACCTTCAGCGGTCGTAACGTTACTCTGGATGACTTCGAGGCTTTTGCGTCGAAGGCGGCCGGACGCGAACTCCGGTTCTTCTTTGGGCAGTGGGTCGATTCGACGGGAGTCCCTGAGTTTCGTTCCGACTACCGAATTCTGCGCACGCGCGAGGGTTTTCGGGTTCCGGGGACTGTCCGTCAGGACCTCGACACTTTCGAGATGCCAGTGGAGATCATGCTGCGCACGGAGGCTGGCAGTGAGCGGCAGACCCTGATGATGAAGGGCACCTCAGTCGATTTCGACATCACCACCGGAAGCAAGCCCCTCGAGATCGTCGTCGACCCCGATGGACGCATTCTCCGGAGTTCAGACGAACTGCGCCAGGGGGTGATCGTCCGGCGCGGCATCGAACACTTCCGAGAACAGGAGTACGTCGAGGCTGAACAGCAGTTCCAGGCGGCGATTAAACTCAATCGTGGCAACTCCTGGGCCTGGTACAACCTTGGGCTTCTCTATACCACGCAGCGCAACTGGAATAAGGCTCTCGACGCTTTCGATCAGTGTCTTAATGGTTCGCTCCGTCCCGATTGGATCGAGGTCTGGTCTTACATCTATCGTGGGAACTGCTGGGATATGATCGGACAGCGTGAACGAGCGGTTGCTGAGTATAACAAGGCGGTCAGCAATGGCAATGACTATGATAATGCTCAAAATACCGCCCAGAGCTACCTTGCGACGCCTTTTGGCCGCAAAAAGGCCCCAGAGGGCGCGTCTGAAGGGGATAAATAGATGGAACAGGATGGCCGGCGATGAGCATCTCCACCACCACCGTCAAACTGCTGCTGTTCATCCTGGTTGCCCTGCCATCGGGGCCATCGGGGCCATCTCTGATGGGCGGCCCCGTACGTGTCCAAGCAACTGGCAACCGCGCCGCTGAAATGAGCGAGGATGCCACCTATCGCTACTATTTCATCAATGAGAAGTTTATCGTTTCCCACCAGGAAGTTCTGATTGATGGTGAGGGGCGTGGACGCTATCGCTTCAAAAAAAGGGACATGGAGGAGATGACGCTCGACTTCAAAGTCTCCTCGCGTGTGCTTGGCGAGATCCGTGGGCTAATCGATCAGCTCGCCTTTCTCTCCACCGAAGAGTCGTTCCAGCATAAGAAAGACTTCTCCCATCTGGGCACGATGTCGATCAGAATCAGAAGAGGCACGCGGGAAAGGGAGGCGTCCTTCAACTACACGGACAACACGCTGATGAACCAGCTCGTCCAGATTTTCCGGGGCTTGACAGTGCAGGAGAATCGGATCTTTGAGATGGAGCTGGTCAGAGCGACCGATCCGATCTCGATGCCAGCCCAACTGCGTTTTCTGGAGGGAGAGTTGAAGTCGAGGAGTATTGCCGATCCGCCGCGCTTCCGCCCGATGCTGACCGAGCTGAAGAGCGATGAGAGTGTGCCTCTCATCGCCCGAAATCACGCCGAACGTCTATTGCAGATGATCGAGAAGTCAAAATAGAGTAGAGAAGAGGGTGCTATAACCTCGTCAGTCCGCCTTTGCCCCGCCAGCGGGTCGGCGACCCCGGAACCGGGAATCGTTCGTTGCGGGACCGCCAGATATGACCGGCCGACAAACACCAAACTGACTCTCTACTTTGCCAACCCCAGTCTCTTCAAGGAGTGGGCGGTCGGATACCCGGTAACGGGGATCTTCTGATCTGCCTGGAATTTCCGCATCGATTCGACCGTCACCTCATCATAGACACCACTCAGTTCACCATCATAGATTTCCCGATCCCGGAGGGCGCGCTGAATTTCGACCACTCTCTCGGTCTCGATGCGGGTGCTGATTCTTCGCCGGACGGAGGTGTTTTGGTTAATGTTGCTTATGAATGGCGCCGGCTTGGGCAGATCGAGCAGGTTACGAACCTGGGGTGAGTCGGCCGAATGATGTTCAATGACCTCGATGCGATCCGGAGCAATGGGATAGGTGCCGGGTGCCGGTGGCGCCAGTCTGGTGCGCCCGACGCGCGAAGGGACGCGTCTCTTGGAGATCGTTCGGCGAAGGACGCTGCGGCGTCGCGATCTCTTTGCTCCCGCTTTGCGCCCCTGTTTGCGGGAACGTGCACGCGCGGCGGCTTCGGCCTTTGGCTGGAGATCTTCACAGATGGTCAACCCGGCGGTTACCACGACCGCGATCAGAACAATTTGGATGAGTCGGGACAACATTCTTGTATTCATGGATTTGAGCTAGCCTCCACAACTTTTGCCAGAACTTTTCCCAGAATTTGGCCTGGGGTTTATCAGGCAGCTTGGTAATCTGCATTAGCGGTTCAGTCTGACAGTTTCAAAATTCTCGTTATTATCCAACAGTTTGCGCCGCAATTCCAGTCATCTCATTCCCCGCACGATTTTGCCGCTGGTGGGCCTGGGCAAGCCCATTATG
>JBEAVZ010000035.1:0-2994 GCA_041160645.1 Acidobacteriota bacterium | reverse complement strand
GCTGGGTATCGGCGCAGAGGGGTTGACGGGGGGAGTGATCCTCGAGGGGTTCGCGGCGCACTGGAACAAGTACACCAATGTCGCGGCAGTATTTGACGGGTGGTTTCTGAACCTCTTCCCGCGTCAGACGCCGTTTGTCTTCAACAGCGGGGGTTACACAACCCTCAACTTCGTGCCCTCGCTCGGCACGATGATCCTCGGCCTCATGAGCGGCGAGCTGCTGCGAAGTGAGCGAACCACGCGCGAGAAGCTGCGCTGGCTGCTGGTGGCGGGGGTTGGCCTGACGGTCATCGGCCTGCTGGCCGGGGTGACGATCTGTCCGCTGGTCAAGCGCATCTGGACTCCCTCGTGGACGCTCTTCAGTGGTGGGCTGGTGGTGCTGCTGCTCGCCGGATACTACTGGCTGATCGATCTGGCTGGGTGGCGTCGCTGGACTTATCCGCTGGTGGTGATCGGGATGAACTCGATCGCCATCTACATGATGAGCCAGCTCATGCGCCCCTGGGTTGGCAGCCGTCTGCGCACACACCTTAGCGCGGGTCTCTTCAGCGGGATCCATGCGCCGATCATCAATGACTGCCTGGTGCTGCTGGTCTTCTGGCTGATCTGCTGGTGGATGTATCGGCGGCGGATATTTCTCCGGATATGAAGGCAAAATCAAGGATCATCTTGCTGAGGCTGATGCTGGGGCTGATTGGAGTGGTCTGGGCCACTCAGCCGAACCAGCCGGTCGAGAGCGGCGCCGGTCAGGCAGATCGGCGCGCGAGTGGAGTCATGCCGCGCCAGTTCATCGATCGCCACTGTGTCAGCTGTCATGACGGAGTGACGCGGAAGGGCGGGCTGGATCTGACGAAGCTTGGTGACGACTATGGAGACCGGGCAACCTTCGACACCTGGGTGAGAGTTCACGATCGGGTGCGGGACGAGGAGATGCCGCCGCGAAATGCTCCGCAACCCGCGGCAGGTGAGCGGGCGGCCTTCCTGAACGGGCTTGCCGGGCCCTTGATCGTCGCTGACCGCCGTGAAGTGCGGCGTGAGGGTCGCGCGGTCTGGCGGCGGATGAACCGCGAAGAGTATGAGAATTCGTTGCGTGATCTGCTCGACGCTCCCTGGTTGCAGATCAAAGAGATGCTGCCGGAGGATGGTGAGGCGCATCGTTCGAACAAGGTTGGAACGGTCCTCGACGTCTCCCACGTCCAGATCAATCGCTACCTTGCCGCGGCTGAGCATGCCCTGCGTGAGGTGATGGCGCGGCGGGCGAAGCCACCAGAGATGGTCAGGAAGCGCTACTACGCCCGGGAACAGCGAGCCTTCACGGGCCACGTCGAGTTCTCGCAGTTCAACCGGTCGACCGAGCGGGCGACATTTCCACTGCTTGGCTTTGCATCGGATGTGGCCGTGCTGCAGCAGAAAGCGCCGATGACGGTCGGGGAGACCGATCCGGCCCGGCGCGAGCTGGAGGGGATGGGGGTGGTGGCCAGCTCCTACGAGCCGCTGGAGATTCGCTTCAACCAGTTCAAGGCAGCCATGCCGGGCCGCTACCGCTTGAGACTGATGGCCCACAGCTTCTGGGCGGGTCCACAGGAGGGTGAGCAGTGGTGGCATCCGAGCCGGGAGATCGCCGGTCCGGGGCGCACTGTCGAACCGGTCACCCTCTACGCCGAGATCCCGCCGCGCCAGATGCGGTTGCTCGGCACCTTCGATGTGACACCCGAGCCGGGGGTCAGGGAGATGGAGGTCTTTCTGTTGGCGGGCGAGACGATCCGCCCCGATGCGGTGCGCCTCTTCCGCTCGCGTCCGCCGAACTGGCGCAATCCACTAGCCGAGCGTGACGGGCAACCCGGAGTCGCCTTTCGCTGGCTGGAGGTTGAGGGGCCATTGGCGACAGACTGGCCCGGGGAGGGCCACCGGCTGCTCTTTGGCGACCTGCCGCTGCGGCAGCGCAGCCAGAACGAGATCGAAGTCGTCACGGCCAATCCACGCGCTGATGCCGAGCGGCTGCTGCGCAACTTCATGGCCCGGGCCTATCGTCGGCCGGCTGCGCTGAACGAGACCGATCTCGCGCGTTTTGTCGGACTGGTCGAGACAACGATGCGCAATGGCGGGAGCTTTGTCGATGGAATGATCACCGCCTATTCGGGCATCCTCTGTTCGCCGGCCTTTGTGACGATCGAGGAGCGGCCCGGACGGCTCGATGACTACGCGCTGGCAACCCGCCTCTCCTATTTTCTCTGGAACTCGGGGCCGGATGAGCGACTGCGTGAAGCGGCGGGGGCGGGGCGCTTGCGGAGCGTCGCCGCGCTCGAGGCGCAGGCGGAGCGGATGATCGACGAGGCAAAGAGTGGGCGGTTCGTGACGGCCTTTCTCGATTACTGGCTCGATCTGCGCAAAGTCGGCCAGACCTCGCCCGATGAGCTGCTCTATTGCGACTACTATCTCGACGACTACCTGGTCGAATCGGCGGCCGCCGAGACCTATGCCTTCTTCACGGAGCTGGTAAGGAACAACCTGCCGGCCCGCCACCTCGTCTCCTCCAATTTTTTGATGATCAACGAGCGGCTGGCCAACCACTATGGACTGACCGGAGTTCACGGCTCGCCAATCAGAAGGGTCGAGTTGCCGGCCGATTCGGTGCGGGGCGGACTGCTGACGCAGGCGAGTGTGCTCAAGGTGACGGCGAATGGGACGACCACCTCGCCGGTCGTCCGGGGCGCCTGGGTCATGGAGCGGATTCTCGGTCGCCCCGTTCCGCCGCCGCCGCCGGCGATACCGGCGGTCGAGCCCGACACACGTGGCGCGACGACGATTCGTGAGCAGTTGGAGAAGCACCGCAACCTTCCCTCCTGCAACACCTGCCACGCGAAGATCGATCCGGCTGGCTTCGCCCTTGAAAACTTCGATGTCTTTGGAGCCTGGCGTGACAAGTATCGCGCCCTCGCCACCGGTGAGAAGGCGCCGGGCATTGGCAAGAACGGACAGCGCTTCGCCTTTCGT
>JBEAVZ010000539.1:0-7689 GCA_041160645.1 Acidobacteriota bacterium | reverse complement strand
GCCAACCCTCCAGCGGGCATTGGCCAGCGCCACATCGGCAAGTTCACGGCCGACCGCCTCCTCGAGCCGGGCGGCTCCGGCGAGCCGCGCCTCGTTGAGCAAGGTCTCGAGGGTCTGGTAGCGGGTCAGCTCTTCCCGCAGGCGTGCGCGGAGCAGCTCGGCGTGTTCTTCGTGGTGGAGCAGGGCTTCCTGCTGCCGCCGCAGCTCGCCAAGCCTCTCGATCAGCCCGGGGAGATCGGTCCCGTACTTGCGGCGAAGCCGGTCCAGCTCGGCCAGTCGATCTTCGACCTCCTGCAGCCTTTCCGGACTGAGATTGACGCCATCGATATAGTCACGCAGGAAGTAGGCGGTGTCCTCGATCGAGAGGCGCGCCGAGTTCAACTGTTCGAGATAGGGTCCAAATCGGGGGTCGAGCGTCGAGAGATCAGCCATTCGCCGCAGGACCTGTCCAAGGCGCGTCAGCACGGCCGATTCATCTTCATAGAGGGCGGTGAAGGAGTCGTGGCCAAGCGTGGCCAGCCGGCCGGCATTGGCGAGCAGAAGCCGCTCCTGTTCCAGCTCTTCATCCTCAGCAGGGCGGAGCGCCGACTCCTCCAGCTCACCGATCTGGAAGGAGAGAACGTCGAGGGTCTGCAGCCTCTCCGCGTCCGACTGCCCCGCCTCCTCGAGGGCGGTCAGGTGGGCCATGATTCTTTCATAGCTCTCAGCCACCTCTCTCCGCCGCGGGAGAGCGTCGCAGAAGGAGTCGAGCAGGTTGAGCTGGGCCTCCGGGGAGAGGAGGCTCTGCTGATCGCCCTGTCCATGGAGGTCGATCAGGTGGGGCTGGATCGATTTGAGCAGCGCGTTGGTCGCGATCTGGTGATTGACAAAGATCCGACCGCGCCCCCCGCCGCTAATCTCGCGCCGGATGACCAGCCCCTCGTCGAGCCCCTCAATACCCGCCTCAGTAAGGAGACTGAGCAGCGGCTCGTTGCCCTCGAGATCGAAGAGCCCCTCAACCGCCGCGCGATCAGCCCCTGTGCGAACCATCTCCTGGGAGGCGCGCCCACCCTGCAGGAGACCAAGCGCATCGATGATGATCGATTTGCCGGAACCCGTCTCTCCACTGAGCAGGTTGAGGCCGGGACTGAACTCGATCTGCAGGCGATCGATCAGGGCCAGGTTGGTAATACTGATCACCTTGAGCAAAGCCTACAACTCCATATAAATGAGCATTTTAGAAGTAAAACCTCAGAACGTTTCACGAAAATCAAGCTTAAGGTAACATCTGAAGAGGCGACCTTCCCGGCTTATTTTAAGGTCTTCATCCTGGCTGGCCTGTATCATTGCCGCGGCCATCGGGACGGCGCCGTCTCACCTGACAAGCCAACGACGACGCCTGCCGCCCGGCCAAAAATTATTTCCCAGAAAGAGCTGAATCGTTATACAATTTCCGCGTTTTATAGAAATAGAAGACGGGAGAGCCGCTCTTTAATTCCCATGGCGTCGCGATAAAGTTTCAAATGACTTTCGCTGGCAGATATTTTTGCCTGTGAGCAAAATAACCAAACTGGAATGGGCAGTCAACCAAACAGATACGAAGGAGACCCGCATGGCATCGTTTAACAAGATTATTATTGTCGGCCACCTCGGTCGAGACCAGGAGACCCGTTACACGCCGCAAGGAACGGCGGTCTGCAACTTCTCGATCGCCACGACTGAAAGGCGGAAGGACCGCAGTGGCGAATCACAGGAGATCACCACCTGGTTCAAGGTTTCATTGTGGGGAAAGCAGGCCGAGGCGGTCGGCCAGTACCTGACCAAAGGGAAGCAGGTCTATGTCGAGGGGCGTCTGCGGACCGAGGAGTATACCGATCGCGAGGGTAACAAGCGGATCTCTCTCGAAGTGACGGCGAGCGACATTCAACTCCTTGGGTCAAAGGGCGACTCCGGAATGGGCTATGGCGGCAGCCCGGGGAACTTTGGCGGTCAGACCACCTCCGGTGGAGCGGGGACCGGCTACAATGAGCCCGGGGGCGGGTTCAGCAAGCCTGGCGGCGGTGACGATGATATCCCCTTCTAGGACTTCCAGGATTTGGCAAGAGGGTAAAAAGAGAGAGGGAGTGTCGGCACGCCGACACTCCCTCTCTCTTTTTACCCTCTTGCGGCGGTGGCAGGTCAGCCGTTGAGGACCGCCCCAAGCCGCCGAAACTTCTCATAGCGCCGGGCCAGCATCTCCTCGACCGGCAGCTGGTCGAGCTGTTTGAGGGCCGACGTGATAGCCTCATCCAGTCCGGCGGCCGCCAGATCCCAGTCCTCGTGGGCTCCCGCCCCTGGTTCAGGAATGATCCGGTCACCGATTCCCTGCTCAATCAGATCAGTCGCCGTCAGGCGCAGGCTCAGGGCTGCCTGGGGAGCGCGGGAGGCGTCTTTCCAGAGGATGGCGGCACATCCCTCCGGGGAAATGACCGAGTAGACGCCATTCTCAAAGATATTAACGACATCACCCAGACCGATCGCGAGGGCGCCACCCGATCCCCCCTCACCAGTGACCGTGACCACGATCGGGACCCGCAAACGGGCCATCTCCCGCAGGTTGACGGCAATCGCTTCAGCCTGACCACGCTCTTCGGCATCGATCCCCGGATAGGCGCCCGGAGTGTCGATGAGGGTGATGATCGGGCGTCCAAACTTCTCGGCCATCTTCATCACCCGCAGGGCCTTCCGGTATCCCTCCGGCTTGGGCATCCCAAAGTTGCGCAACTGTCGCTCACGGACGTCGCGCCCCTTCTGCTGGGCGATGACGGCGACCGGTCGGTTGTGAAACGTGGCCAGACCAGTGATCAGCGCCGGATCGTCCATATACTTGCGATCGCCATGGATCTCCTGGAAGTCCTGGAAGAGCCGCTCGATGAAGTCGAGGGCATACGGGCGTTTTTCGTGACGCGCCAGCTGGACCCGCTCAATCGGGGCCGGTGGCGTCAAGGCAGTGTCAGTATTCTTCATCTGTTGACCATCCTGTATAAACCGGCAGCAGAACCGGGTGGACCTGCCAAAAGGGGCCTCATTGCCCACCATCTGCTGCCTTAATGTAGCACATCACACCCGGTTCGAGATCCGAATGTTTAGTCATTAATCGATAGTTCGATCTTCCAGCCGCGGTTGAGCGCCTCGAGCTGTTCGACCAGCTGGGTCGAGACGCTGATCCGCCAGGCGGGATGCGGTTCGATGCGCAGATCGAGCCCCTCGGCCGTCGCCAGATCGATGACCAGACGGGTTGTCCCGGGATGATCATAGATCAGCTCTTCGAGCCGGGTGAGCATCTCACGCGCCGCGCCCTGCTCATCAGTGCGAATGATCACCATGCGCGTTGCTTTGGCACGGGCGCTCTCGAGGGGCTGGATCGTCTGGGCGATCAGAGTCGGCGCCCCCTCGTCACTCAGCTCGAGTCGACCCGCGACCAGCAGGACCTGGTCGTCCTTGATCACCTCGCGATAGCGGCCATAGGTATCGGGCCAGGAGACAATCTTCACCGAGCCAAACTGATCCTCGAGCCGAAAGAGGGCAAAGCGATCCCCTTTGCGGGTCGTCTTGATCGCCAGGTCGATCACCAATCCACCCAGGGCAGCCTGCTCACCGTGGGAGGCCTCACCGAGATTGCCCGTGTCAAATTTGGTCAGCCCGCGGATAGCCGCGGCGTAGTCCTCGAGCGGATGGCCACTCACATAGAATCCGAGGGCATCCTTCTCGTGGGCGAGCATCTCCTTCCGACTCCACGGCGGCACCGCCGGAAGAGTCGGGTCTTCGCTTGTCGGCGCGCCGACATCAAAGCCGCCAAAGAGCCCCCCCTGACCAGAATTGCGGTCGCGCTGCGCCTTGGCGCCCTGCTCGATCGCCCGGTCGAGGACCGCCAGGAGTGCCGCACGGTTGGGGTGGATCGAGTCGAAGGCGCCGGCGCGGGTGAGAGACTCGAGAACCCGCTTGTTGACCCCCTTCTGGTCGACCCGTTCGGCAAAGTCAAAGATTGAGCGGAAGGGTCCCGTCGCCCGGGCGGCCAGGATCAGCTGGACTGCCGCCGAGCCAAGCCCCTTGATCGCGGCCAGGCCAAAACGGATGGAGTTCCCGCTGGGCGTAAACCCTTCCTGGCTGATATTGACATCCGGCGGCAGCAGCTCGATCCCAAAGGTCCGCATCTCGGCCACATACCGGGCGACCTTCTCGGTGTTCGTAATTTCGTTGGAGAGGACGGCCGAGTAGAAGTGGGTCGGATAATGGGCCTTCAGCCAGGCCGTCTGGTAGGCCAGGTAGGCGTAGGCGAAGGAGTGGGAACGATTGAAGCCATAGTCGGCAAATCTGGCCATCAGCGAGAAGATCTCCTCCGCCTTCTCACGCTTGATGCCCCGCTCGACGGCTCCCCGGATAAACTTATCCTCGTGAACCGCCATCTCCTCCTTCTTCTTCTTGCCCATCGCCCGCCGCATCAGGTCGGCTTCACCGAGTGAGTATCCGGCAAGACGCTGGGCGAGCTGCATGATCTGCTCCTGGTAGACGAGGATGCCATACGTGTTCTCGAGAACCTCCTTCATCTGCGGGACGATGTAGGCGACCTTGTCCCGACCATGGCGCCGATTGATGTAGTCGTCGACCATGCCTCCATCGAGCGGTCCCGGTCGGTAGAGGGCGTTGAGCGCAGAGAGATCTTCAAGACTCTCCGGCTTCAACTTGCGGCAGATCTCGACCATGCCGGAACTCTCAAACTGAAAGACCGCATTGAGGAGCCCATCAGCGAAGAGCTTCAGCGCCGGTCCGTCATCGAGCGGAATCGTCGCCAGATTGGGGCGCTGACCCGTCTCGCGCTCAATCGATCCCAGACTATCCTCGATGATCGTCAGGGTCGTCAGGGCGAGAAAGTCCATCTTCAGCATGCCCGTCTTCTCCAGATCGGACATGACAAACTGGGTCGTCAACTCGTCGTTCTGGCTCTTGCAGACCGGGACCAGCTCGTGGATCGGCTTGGGAGAGATGACCACGCCCGCCGCATGGACCGAGGTGTGGCGGGCGCATCCCTCGAGGCGGCGGGCCAGCTCGATCAGCTCCGCCACCTGCGCATTGTTGTCGATCGCACTCTTCAGGTCGGGATTCTGCTTGATCGCGTCCTCGATCGAGACATTGCGCCCCCGCACCGGCGGCGGGATCATCTTCGCCACCTTCTCAACCTCGGCATAGGGCATCTCGAGCGCCCGCCCGACATCCTTGATCACGGCCCGGGAGGCCATGGTCCCAAAGGTGATGATCTGGGCCACATTCTGCCTTCCGTAGAGGTCGCTGACGTAGTTGATAACATCCCCGCGACCGCGCACGCAGAAATCGACGTCGATATCGGGCATCGAGACCCGCTCCGGGTTGAGAAAGCGCTCAAACAGGAGATCGTATTCGATCGGGTCGACATCGGTGATCTTCAGGCAGTAGGCGACAAGGCTTCCGGCCGCGGAGCCGCGTCCGGGACCAACCGGAATCCCCTTCTTCCGGGCATAGCGGATAAAATCCCAGACGATCAGGAAGTATCCCGTATAGCCCATGCGCTTGATCGTCTCGATCTCGTGGGTCAGCCGCTCCTGGTACCGGGAGAGCGGATGGCGGAGCGACCCGCTGGCGACCAGCGTCTGCCACACCTCGCGCAGTCGCTCCTCGTAGCCATCCCAGGCCACCTTCTCGAAATAGCTGGCAATGGTGTGCCCCTCCGGCACCGGGTAGAGGGGGACCTGATCGATCGTCTTGGGGAACTCGAGGTTGCATTTCTCGGCGATCTCGAGTGTCCGGTGGAGCAGGTCCGGTTCCTCGCCAAAGGTCTCCCACATCTCCTCAGCTGAGCGGAAATAGTAGTTTGGAGAGCCATAGCTGAGCCGGTTGGGATCGTTGATCGTCTTGCCAGTCCCAATGCAGAGCAGCATGTCGTGCGCTTTGACATCGGTCGACATGAGATAGTGCGAGTCATTGGTCGCTACAAGCGGAATGCCGGTTCGCTTCGCCAGCTCGACCATCGGCTTGCGGATCCGCCGCTGGCCATCGAGGCCATGCTCCTGGATCTCGAGGTAGTAGTTGCCCTTGCCGAGAATATCCTCAAACTCGAGCGCCGCGCGCGCCGCTTCATCGAACTTGTCCCGCAGCAGAAGTGACGGCGGGACCCCGCTCAGGCAGGCCGAGAGGCCGATCAGCCCCTCACTGTGCTTGGCGAGCAGCTCACGATCGATCCGCGGCTTGCGCCAGAACCCCTCGGTATAGGCATAGGACGAGAGCTTGACCAGATTGTGATACCCCGTCAGATCCTTTGCCAGCAGAACGAGATGGTTGGTCGCCTTCTCACCCGGCTCCAGCGTGGCCAGCCCCTTTTCGTGCCGACTCCCACGGGTATAGTAGGCCTCGATGCCAATGATCGGCTTGACCTTCTCAGCCCGCATCTTGTGGTAGAAGGCGAGCGCCCCATAGAGATTGCCGTGATCGGTAATGGCCACCGCCGGCATGGCCAGCTCCGCCGCCCGCTTGGCAAGCGGCGCGATCCGGATTGCCCCATCGAGCAGGCTGTAGTCCGTGTGAAGGTGAAGATGGACAAACTCACGCTTATTGCTCATAAGAAAATGGTGAAAGTGGATGCTTAAACTTAAACAAATTGCCGCTAAACAAGCACTTTAAGACTTCGCTTCACTTAAGCAACTTGCGCTAAGCATCGGCTTGGACAACCTGCTTAACACTTAAGGCGCCATGCTTAAAGCGGAAGGTTTAAACCTTCCGCTTTAAGCCTTCCGTCAACGATTACCCACTACTCCCACTCAATCGTGCTCGGCGGCTTCGAGCTGATGTCATAAACGACCCGGTTCACGCCGCGCACCTCACTGACGATCCGGCGACTGATGCTCTCGAGCAGATCATAGGGGAGGCGCGCCCAGTCGGCGGTCATCCCATCGACACTCTTCACCGCCCGGATCGCTATCACCCGCTCATATGTCCGCTGATCCCCCATCACCCCGACCGTCCGGATCGGCAGCAGAACCGCAAAGGCCTGCCAGAGCTCACCATAGAGTCCGGACTTGCGAATCTCTTCCATCACAATGTTATCAGACTCTTGTAAGAGCTGGAGATCGTCCGGTTCAATCGGACCAAGGATGCGGATGGCGAGTCCGGGCCCTGGGAAGGGCTGGCGGTCGATGAGGGGAGCCGGCAGACCAAGCTCTCGTCCCACCTTGCGCACCTCGTCCTTGAAGAGTTCGCGCAGCGGTTCGACGAGGCGCAGGTGCATCTTCTCGGGGAGTCCACCGACATTGTGGTGGCTCTTGATGACCGCCGACGGGCCCTTGACCGACTGCGATTCGATGACGTCGGGGTAGAGGGTTCCCTGGACCAGAAAATCGATCTCGCCCAGCCGCGCCGCCTCCTCCTGAAAGACATCGATGAAGGTGGTCCCGATAATCTTTCGCTTCCGCTCCGGGTCCTCGACCCCGCTGAGGGCGCCAAGGAACCTTTCCCCCGCGGCGATCCCTTTGACGTTGAGTTTCCCATACTCACGAAAAGCCTCGAGCACCTTGCCAAACTCGTCCTTGCGCAGCAGTCCATTGTCGACGAAGAGACAGGTCAGCCGGTCGCCTATGGCGCGCGAGACAAGCGCCGCGGCCACGGAAGAGTCGACCCCACCGGAGAGTCCACAGACGGCGTGTC
>JBEAVZ010000151.1:0-6704 GCA_041160645.1 Acidobacteriota bacterium | reverse complement strand
CATTGGCGACCAGCAGGGCGCCGTTGATCGCCTCCCACTCTTCGTGCCGGGCGATCTCCGGCCACGCGCGGAATATGACCGACGAGATGATCAAGGCGCTCGCGGCGAAGGGGGGCGTAATCCAGATCAATTATCTCGACAGCTATCTGGATCAGGCGCTCTTTGAGTATAACCGGAAGGCCCAGCCGCTGCTGCGGGAAATGATGAAGAAGTATCCCGGGCGTGAGAATCAGGCTAAGTGGCGGGAAGAGGCGGCAAAGGTCTATGGGCCGGCGCCCAAGGCGAGCTGGGAGAAGATCATCGACCACATCGATCATGTGGTGAAGCTGGTCGGCGTCGAGCACGTCGGTCTCGGATCCGATTTTGATGGCGGCCCCATGCCGGTCGGCATGGAGGACGTGACCCGGTTGCCGAAGATTACCGAGGCGCTTCTCCGCCGTGGTTACAAAGAGGCAGAGATTCGGCGCATTCTCGGCGGGAATACGCTGCGGCTCATGCGGGATGTCGAGAAGGTGGCCCGCGAAATTCGGACGGGGCGGTAAGGACAGAAGCGAATGGCAGCGAGCAAAATAGTTCTGGACATCGACGAACTGGTTGAAGAGCGAGCGCGGTTGCGTCGGCAGGGCCGGCGGGTGGTCTTCACGAATGGCTGTTTCGATCTGCTCCATCCGGGCCACGTCAGTTATCTCGCCCAGGCGCGGGCGCTGGGAGACGCGCTGATGGTCGCGCTCAACAGTGATCGCTCGGTTCGTGAGCTGAAGGGGCCGACGCGTCCGATTCTCAACGAGGAAGAACGAACAGTGGTCATGGCCGCGCTTGGTTGCGTCGACTACGTGACAATCTTCGATCAGGCGACCCCGCGTGAATTGATCGCCCGGATTCTGCCGGATATTCTGGTCAAGGGCGGCGACTGGGGAGTGAGCGAGATCGTCGGGCGTGCCGAGGTCGAGGCGGCCGGGGGAGCGGTCTACAGCCTGCCCTTTGTCGAGGGATGTTCGACCAGTGACGTCATCGCGAGGATCGTGGACCGGTTCTGTCCGGAGCCGGGGCCGTGACCATTGATCCAGTCGGACATTCATCTGGCGGGAAACTAAGCAACTTGAGAAGATCGGGCAGGTAATGGACTTTAGATTTCTGGAGGAGACTGATTCCTGGCGACAATTGGTGGCGGATGTGCAGGCCGGGCAGCGGGTTATCCGTTTGGCCGGCCTCGTCAATGGAGCGAAAGCCCTCATCCTGGCGCGATTGCAGCAGGCGACCGGTCGCCGCCTCGCGATAGTCACCCGCCGGAACAAGGATCTGGAGACACTTGAACCAGACCTGAAGTTCTTCCACGCGCTTGTTAATCAGAAAGAGAGCGTCGCTGCCGCGGTCTTCAGCCTTCCCGGGGCGGAGCTCGATCCCTACAGCGGGGCGTCGCCCCACGCGGAGCTGCTCGAAGAGCGGGCGCTCGCGCTCTGGCGTCTGGCCGAGGGGCACGGCGATCTGGTTCTCCTGACGGCCCGTTCGCTCTTGCAGCGGATCATCCCGCCGGACGATGTGCGTCAGTCGGTAGTGCGGATCAGGGTTGGCGACGAGCTGTCATTGGGCGACCTGATCGATCACCTCGTCGCGATCGGTTATGTGCGGAGTGATCCGGTGGGCAGCGTGGGTGAGTTCTCGCTGCGCGGTGGCATCCTGGACGTCTTCCCCCCGAGCGCCGGCACGGCGGACTCTGGTGGGAGCGCCGGGGGGGAGTCACGGCCGATTCGGCTCGAATTCTTTGGTGACGAAATCGACTCGATCCGCGAGTTTGATCCGGACACCCAGCGCTCGACAGCTGAATTGTCGGAGACGCTTATTACTCCGATGCGTGATGAGCGGGTCGGGGGGACGCCTCTGCGCCAATGGGCCGCGGCGGCGCGGCAGCATTGGAATGACGATCGTTACGACCGCGCCCTGCGTGACCGGACCGTGCTGGCCGATGAGGGAGAAGAGTTTCCCGGGTGGGAGTATCTGTTGCCATTGACCCGGCCCCTCACCAAGAGCGCCTTCGACTATCTTGGCGGCGTGATTCTTGTCATCGATGAACCGGCGGAGATCGAACGGGAGATTCGCACGATCTACGATGAACTCCAGCGCGGCTACGAGCGTTGCGAGTCGATCGACGAGCTGGGCCTGCCGCCGGAGAAGCTCTTTCTCACGCCAGCCGAGGTGCGCCAATGGATTGGGGTGAGCGAAAGGATTGAACTTCGCCTGCTGGGCAGTGACGCGGCGGTGGTCGATGAAGCGCTCAGTCTTGAGGATACGAGGGGAGGCCTTCAGGGCGACTATCCCTTCAGTGCCTTTCTGGCCCGCGATCCAACGGCCCCGCTCTTCCTCTTTCCGCCGGCACCGCAAGGTCTCCGTCGTGAGATCGAGATCGCCGCGCGGGCAGTCCGGCGCTGGCATGGTCGACTGGGCGATATGGCCAGTGACTGCCGGCGGGCCGCCGCGAGCGGGGAACGGATTCTCTACATCCTCTCCAGCCAGGGCGTTGCCGATCGACTGCGCAAAGTCATGCTCGAGTACAACGCGATTGGCGCTGGCGAGATCATCATCGGCAACCTGTCGGTCGGTTTTGCCCTCCCCCAGATCCCGGTCACCATCTACACCGAGCCGGATCTCTTCGATGAGGAGGTGCGCCCCAAGCGAACCGAGAAGGCGCGCAGCTCACCGGCGGGGGCCTTTCTCTCCGATTTTCGGGACTTGAAGGTTGGCGACTATGTCGTCCACATCGACCACGGCATTGGGCAGTTCCAGGGATTGATGCAGCTCGATACCGGCGGGCCGGAGAGTTCGGCCGAGATCTATGCCCGTCTGACCGGGCAGGTCGACGAGACCGGGGCCCGCCCGAAGCGAGAGTTCATGCTGCTCGTCTTTGCCGAGGGGACAAAGCTCTATGTCCCGGTCGAGCGGCTCGATCTTGTTCAGAAGTACTCGAGCGCGGAGGCCCACGTCCCCTCGCTTGACCGGCTTGGCGGCATCGCCTGGCAGAAGACCAAGGCCCGCGCCAAACGGGCCATGCGCGACATGGCCGAGGAGCTGCTCAAGCTCTACGCGGAACGAAAGCTGGTCTCCGGATACGCCTTCAGTGGAGACAGCCCCTGGCAGCAGGAGTTCGAGGATGCTTTCCCTTACGAGTTGACCCCCGATCAGGCAACCGCGGTTGCCGATACCAAGCGGGACATGGAACAGCCGACGCCGATGGATCGCCTCCTCTGCGGCGACGTCGGCTATGGCAAGACCGAGGTCGCCATGCGCGCGGCATTCAAGGCGGTCATGGAAGGTAAGCAGGTCGCGCTCCTCGCTCCAACGACCGTCCTCGCCTACCAGCACTTCCAGACCTTCAAGTCCCGTTTTGCCGCCTTTCCGGTGACGATCGACCTCCTCTCCCGTTTTCGAAATCCCAAGGAACAGAAAGAGGTCGTCGCCGCTGTCGAATCAGGAAAGATCGATGTTCTGATTGGCACCCATCGCATCCTTTCGCGCGATCTCAAGTTCAAGGAGCTCGCCCTCGTCATCGTTGATGAGGAGCAGCGATTTGGCGTCGCCCACAAGGAGAGGCTGAAACAACTGAAACGGCGGGTCGATGTCCTGACCATGAGCGCGACGCCAATTCCCCGCACGCTCAACATGTCACTCCTCGGCTTGCGCGATATGTCGGTCATCGAGACTCCGCCCCGTGATCGTCTCGCCATCCAGACCAATGTCGTTCTCTTCAATGAGAATGTGATTCGGAGCGCCATCGAGCAGGAGTTGCAGCGACAGGGGCAGGTATTCTTTGTCCACAACCGGGTCGAGACGATCACCGAGGTCGCCGCCCTGCTCAAGCGTATCGTCCCGGAAGCTCGCTACGTTGTGGCGCATGGACAGATGGGCGAGAAGGAGATGGAGGAGTCGATTCTCGATTTTGTCGCCTACAAGTATGACGTCCTGGTCGCGACGACGATCATCGAGAATGGAATCGACATCTCGCGGGCCAACACGATCATCATCAATCGCGCCGATACGTATGGATTATCGCAGCTCTACCAGTTGCGCGGGCGCGTCGGGCGATCAAATCGACGGGCCTATGCGTGGCTGCTCATTCCGTCCGAGCAGGAGCTGACCCCGGTGGCGCGGCGCCGTCTGGCGGCCATTCGAGAATTCTCTGATCTGGGGGCCGGTTTCCGCATCGCGGCGCTCGACCTCGAGCTGCGCGGGGCGGGGAACCTTCTCGGAGGGCAGCAGTCCGGCCACATCGAGGCAATTGGCTTCGACCTCTATACCCAGATGCTCGAACGAACGATCCACGAATTGCGTGGTGAAGAGATCGACGACGAGATCAGCACCCAGATCAATATCGGCGTCGAGACGCGCATCCCGGAAGACTATATTGCCGACATGGGGCAACGGCTCCGCACCTATAAGCGCATTGCCTCGGCGCGTTCCGATGAAGAGATGGGTCGAATTCGTGAGGAGATAGGCGATCGTTATGGCCGGCTCCCGGTGGCGGTCGAGAACCTGCTCGACTATGCCCGCCTCCGCCGTCTCTCAGAGAAGATCGGCATTGCCACGATCGATCGTCACCAGGAACGGCTCTCGATCAGGTTTGGCGAGAAGGCGAAGATCGCGCCGGAGAGGCTTATGCAGTATCTGCAGGAGAATCCAACCGCGATCTTTACTCCGACCGGCGTGCTCAGGACGGTGCTCGTTGATCACGACCCCAATCCTGAGTCACGCCAGGGAGCGCGGAAGATCTTCACTACGCTGTATCAGATCATCGACGGACTCAGCGTCTGAGACCGCGCCACTTCGCGTCCAGCTCCTTGAGGGTCAGGCGGATGCTGACGATCCAGGGCATCTCGCCGGGAGCCCAGTGGCCATAGGTCGTCGTGACGAACGTGCCGCCGGGCAGGACTTCAACCCCCGGATAGGCGCAGTCTCCATCCCAGCCATTCGCGTTTGGATGGTTCTCCATCAGCCGCACCCGGTATTCACCTTCGCCACCCTTGACGAGGTCATCGTAGCGACCAACCCAGCCGACCCAGTCCCCGTGGGTCGGAGTCTCGAGCGCCATGTCACGGAAAGAGATGAAGAGACGGCCGTCCGGCGCGTATTTGCCGGTGTGCCGATCCCCGGTCAGCGAACCGGGCAGCTCGCGCGGCACGCTCCAGCTCTTCCCCTCGTCCCTTGAGAATATGATATGTGAATTGCGAACACGGCGATTCTCGCGCAGCAGCACCGCCATCTCCCGTCCATCGGGGGAGCGGATCACGCCCGGTTCACAGAGGTGGATCTGGTCGGACGAGTAGATCTTCTCTGGTTGCGACCAGGTCAGTCCGCCGTCCCGCGAGAAGATCTGGTAGAGGGTCATGAACGCGCTCTTCTTGCCATCACGGGTAAAGAAACGGCCATCGTCATGAAACATTGCCAGGTAGTGGCCTGGCCCGGTGCGCAGCTTCTCGACAAATCCCATGGTGACGATTCCACCGTAATCCCCGATTGCTTGCAGCTCGCTCCAGGTCCGACCATCGTCGTTGGAGATCGATGAACGGATCGGATAGAGACCGGAGAAGAGAATGAGCCGCTTTCGTCCCTTTGGATCGACGACGCGGTGGATCGTCGGCGTCTCAAGGGAGGTCTCCCAGCTTTTGGGGGTAGGCAAGCGGCCAGACCAGGTCCGCCCGCCATCGGTGCTCCGTTTGAGGATGATCGGCCCTTTCCCGTGCCCTTTCGGATAGACGGCGATGATTGTCCGGTTATCCTCGAGCAGGACGGTTGTCGGGTGGCCCAGGTATTGGCCAGCTTCGCGATCGACCACGACCTGCCGTGATGACTCCGTCGCCAGGTCGACGAGGGGAATGGTGTAACTGCGTCGTGGGGACTGGGGCGATTGGCTAAACACGAGGGAGGTCGGCCCGAGGGAGGTCGGCCCGAGGGAGGTCAGCCCGAGGGAGATCAAAAAGACCAGACAAAGCGCAATTATTGATTTTCGTGCCATGCTTATCCTTGTTTATTTGAGCCTGATGAAATTGACGACCGCCGATTGTCGGGAATAGATTGACAGGAAATGGAGGTAATGCCAAACATGTTTTGTTATCCAGGCCACCCGTTCTGTTCACGGCGGAGGTGTATATGGATGACGATTCTTCTCACGGTTTTTTGCCAGATCACGGTGGTTACAGAAAGCTTGCTTCTTACCAAAAGGCAGAAATCATTTATGACATCACATATATATTCTGCCATCGTTTTTTGAGACGCGGAGACCGAACGATCGACCAGATGGTTCAGGCTGCTCGTTCCGGTAAGCAGAATATCGCTGAAGGCAGCAAGGCTTCGGCGACATCGAAAGAAGTAGAGCTGAGGTTGGTCAATGTTGCTCGGGCCAGCCTCGAGGAACTTTTGATCGATTTTGAGGACTATCTCCGGGTGCGGGATTTGCGTCGCTGGGCGAAAGACTCACCAGAAGCGATCTATGTAAGAGAATTGGGCGCTCAGCCTGCGGTAAATTACGAGCAATTTCGTCGATTCTGTCAAACTCGATCGGATGAAGTCGTCGCCAACATAGCAATATGCCTGATTAATCAGGGGACGTATCTCTTGGCGCGGCAGATTCGCCGATTGGAGCTCGACTTTATTCAAGAGGGGGGCATCAAGGAGCGGATGTTCAAGTCAAGACAGGAGTATCGACGGAAAAAAGG
>JBEAVZ010000488.1:0-6656 GCA_041160645.1 Acidobacteriota bacterium | reverse complement strand
TTGAATCACTTGCCTCCGATTTGCGCACCATTCTACGTCTCGCCGATGGGCGGCAGGAAATGCCGACAGCTGCGATATTCGATAGCCGGACGCTGCAATCCACTGTGGAGAGCGGAAGCAGGGCGGGCTATGACGGTGCCAAGCGACGAAAAGGGAATAAGGTTCATTTGGCAGTTGATACTCTGGGACACCTTCTGGCGCTGTGTGTAACGCCTGCCAATGAACAGGATCGAGGCCAGGTCTCTGAACTCGCTGAACGAGTGCAGGCCGAGACTGGCGAAACAGTCGAGATAGCCTTCGTTGATCAAGGCTACACAGGAGAAACTGCATCCGACGCAGCCAAAGAGCACGGCATCAAACTCGAAGTCATCAAACTCCAGACAGCGAAAAATGGATTTGTCCTGTTGCCGCGTCGCTGGGTTGTGGAACGAAGCTTCGGTTGGGTATCACGGTTTCGCCGATTGGCAAGAGACTATGAACGATTGCCAGAGACCTTGGCGGGCCTGCATTACGTAGCATTCGTAATTCTGATGTTAAAGAAGGTTGCGAGGATACTCGCCGAAAGTTAATAACACCCTCTAGTCGCGAGACTGGAGAGGAGAATCGTAATTGGAGGCATAATACTGGGGGCGCGGGTCTTCAGACCCGCATGCCGGCGCGGACCGGCGATGATCGACTTTATCAGCCGCTCCCATTCCTTAGCAGACACCCGGCTCGCGCTCAATTCTCTCCCGAGCCCTCTTTGCTGGTGCGGGCGATCAGTTCCTCCGGTGAGCTCCAGGTCATGCGGTAGATGCGGGCCTCGCCGCCGCCGGGGGCCGGGTAGTCGGTCTCTTCGGTCTTCTTCCCCCCGACGATCTCATAGAACTGTCGCGCGGCGGTATTCTTCTCATAGACCCAGAGAAAGACGCCGGCGGAGTCACCGCGGTCGATCAGTTCCGTCGCAAAGCGGGCCATGAGCTGGCGGCCGATGCCGCGCCCCTTCCATCCAGGCAGGACGTGGAGGTTGTCGATGAGGGTGCCCCAGCAGTCGTGCTCATTCTGAAATCCAAAGATAAAGCCGACCGGCTCATCGTCGAGGAGGGCGATAAAGCCGAACGCCTCCTCGTGGAGCGGCGCGAAACGGCGCTCCCATTCGGCCCGGCGCTCCGCTTCGATTTCACCATCCAGATATTCATCACGCAGGATTCCGCGATAGGCGGTCCGCCAGCTGGTTGTGTGCATAGCGGCGATCAGTTCCGCGTCGCCCGATACAATCGCCCGAAATGTGATCATGCCTTCTCTCCAGGGGTTGGATTCAAATCGCCGGCCGCCGTGCTGGCTCCGGCCAGTCGCTACAATAGCAGATTCAGTGGCCGCGCATGAATCGAAACCAGACCCATCTGCGGCCAGTGATGGCGGTCGGTTGGTGAGCTGCTGACGGCCATCTCCGGTCCGTTTAATGACCCAAGGTGAGGACGAATGGCTCGACCGGCACCCTTCCGGCGCCCGACCATCCCCCGACAACTCAAAATTGAGCCTGTGCCTGACCGAATTCTGGTCATAGATTAAAAAAAGTATTGACAACCCACCCGACGTTACTATTATTGAAACGATTTCTAATTAAAACATCTTCCACCCTTCAATACATAACAAGGGGCTGTCAGGGCGGTGTAAATATTACTTAGCTGTGTGTAATTTTTACGCTGTAGGGAGAGGTGTATTCAGTTACAAACAGTGGCAACGCGATCACGATTTGTTACCTGATCTTTGACAAGAGACCGGCTTAACCTGCTGAGTAACCTGGCAGGCTTGATGATCGAAAGAGAGTCCGGGGGCGCTACCTTGGAATAATCACAACCTGATAACTAACATAATAGCCATGGCAATGATAATGATCAGCCCGGCGTCTGTCAGTACCGGATCGAATTATGGTGTGGTCAATCCCGCCATTCCTGCTTTGAAACAAGGTGAATTGGACACAACACAATAGTGGAGATCGCTACTCTATCAAAAACATATGAACAAAAAGACAATAATCAATATTAGCGACAATCTTTCGAAGGTCATCGTGGTTCGTGACCTCCTGAGTAATCGGGCGCTGTTTCTGTCGATTACAGCGCTGATAGCCTGTCTGGCAATTTTTCTGCCTTCGCGAATGCTGGTCAAAGCAAAAGTAACTGAAGGTAGGTTACAGGTAACATCTGCGGCCTATAACTCAAGATCGACTCCCCTTGCTCCGGATTCGCTGGCGGCAGCGTATGGAAGCAACCTGGCCACTGGGACTGCGGTGGCTGAGTATCCATTGCCGACGCAGTTGGCCGGCACGACAGTCATGGTCAGTGGACGGGTGGCGCAGCTGCTTTATGTTAGTCCGACGCAGCTGAATTTTGTTATTCCGGCGGGGCTTGAGCCGGGACGGGCGACGGTCGTCGTGACGGCGGCGGACGGATCGGTCGCGGCGAGTGAGATCGTGATTGCGCCGGTGGCGCCGGCGCTCTTTGCCGCGGACGGCCGCGGGGCCAATGCGCCGGCTGGCGCGCTCTACAGGTATCGAAATGGCGGGTTGACGGGAAAGCAGGATCTGTTTGAGGCGGAACGGCCGACGGAGCCGGCGGTCATCGAGCCTGGTGCGGCGGGAGATGACCTCTACCTGGTGGTCTATGGCACGGGCATTCGCGGGCAGGGGGATGTGACAAAGATCAAGGCGCTCATCGGTGGGCTCGAGGCGCCGGTCGACTTTGCCGGCGGACAGGCCGGTTATGCCGGGATGGATCAGGTCAACATCAGATTGCCCCAGCCACTGGTGGCCCAGCTGAGCGGGCGGGGCAAGGTGCAGCTGACGCTGGTTATTGATGGGGCCATTGTTTCCAACAGTCTGACGATCAACATTGGCGCGGGCGCGGGGCCGCTCGTCGCGGCGGTCAGCAGCCCTGGCGTGGAGCAGGCTCTGGCGGGAACGGCGATCGGGATCAGGGGGCGCGGTTTTGGTTCACGGGCGGAGGATATTCGGGTCAGCATCGGCGGCATCGAAGCGGCGGTCGAGCGGGTGGCGGCGACGGAGCTGATTGTGCGCATTCCGTATGGAGCGGCGACGGGCAGATTGACGGTCAGAACTCCGCGTGGGGAGTCGGTCAGTCGCGAGGCGGTCAAAATTCAGACCTCGCTGAGCGGTCTGGTTGAAAGCACGGAGAGGTTGAAGATCGAGGGAATGGCGGTCGATCTGTACGATCGTTCCGCGGCGGATGGCGCGCGGCCGCTTTCGAGCGCGCGGACGGATGAGCAGGGCCGGTTCATTCTGGCCGTTCCGGAGGCTGGCGATTACCTGGTTGTCTTCAACGATTCATCGACGAGGTTGCCATATCCGACGCTCTCGTCGCGAGTCCGGGTCGAGGCTGGAAAGGACAATCAGCTCGAGCGGATCGCGCTGCAGCAGGTAGGCCGCGCCGCGCACCGCTTTGACGGGCGGGCGGAGAACGGGCTGCTTTCACTGGTGAGTGAGGCGGGACTCGGTCGGACGATCAGGTTGGAAGAGCAGGGAATACGGTTCGAGTTGCCGGGCCAGGCTGTGGTGACGACGCCGGGCGGGGAGCCGGCGGGAGAGATCACGCTGACGCGGGTCCGGAACAGTCTGCCGCCGGCGTCGCTTCCGGCCGGCCACTTCAGCGCGGTCATGGCGCAGATCACCTCATTCGGAGCAAGGCTGGAGCCGGGTGGCCGGCTGACCTTCCGCAACGAGGATGGGTATCAGCCGGGTGAAAAGGTCGAACTCTTCCGGCTCGAGCAGAATCGGGAGAGCCAGGATTTTGGGAGATTTGTGAGGGTCGAGGGGGGGACGGCCACGGTCAGCGAGGATGGCCAGTCCATCAGCACCCCGGAGAATGCGATCAGAGAGGCGACGATCTATTTCGTCTCCAATCCGCGCCAGCCGACGACGCTCGTCGGGCAGGTGCTGATCGCGGAGGGCGATCAGCCGGCGCGACCGCTGCCGTATGTGCGGGTCGCGGCGCGCGGGCAGCAGGCGCTGACGGACGGGAACGGGTCGTTTGTGTTGCGAGATCTGCCGGCCGGCGAAGAGGCGCTGACGGTCGAGGCCTTCTACGTTCAGCCGGACGGAAGCGTGGCCAGGACAGAGCAGGGAGGCATCAGCGCGGTGACGAGCGGAATCGCGACGCTCGGCGATCCGATCATCCTCCACGCGGTGGCCTCTAACAGAGCGCCGGTGATCGTCTTTAGTCCTTTGAATATGAGGGTCAATGCGAATGGGACCACGACCCATGAGTTCATCTGTTTCGATCCGGATGGGACCGCGGTCAGACCGACCCTGACGACGCTGGATGGCCAGCCGGCGGATTGGATCAGCATTGCCGAACGGGGCAATGGCCGGTGGGCGCTGGTGATCAATGCCCCGGCCAACCTGGCCGGAAGCACCCGCCAGTTCATCATTGCGGCGCGGGACGCCGAGAGCGCGGCGGCGACGGTGTCGGTGGTCCTGAAGATCAATGGCCGGCCAGTCGCGACGCGCCCCGCCAACGATCTGCTGACGGAGCAGAAGACGCCACTGAATATTCTGCTGGGCGCGGTCGATCCGGACAATGATCCGCTGACCTACCTCATTGCCAGCTACCCGACCAACGGCGAACTCGATCTCAGTCAGCTGCCCCAGCTGAAGTATACGCCGGTGGACGGTTGGAGCGGCGTCGATAAGATAACCTTCCGGGTCAATGATGGGCTGGTCGAGAGCGAGCCGGTCGACCTCTTTGTGATCACCCTGCCGAATGGCGCGCCATCACTGGTCGTGCCGGCCGCGCAGGTGGTCAACGCCGGCCAGCTCGTCAGGTTCAATGTGACGGCCAGTGATTCAGCGGCCGGGCAACGGCTGGCGCTGGAGATGCTCAGCATTCCGGGGGCCGGGGCGCGATTTGATGCGGCGACGGGGGCCTTCGAATGGCGACCGACGGGAACCCAGACGGGCCGGTACCAGGTCAGGTTCAAGGTCTCTGACAATGGCTCCCCGGTCCTGACCGACGAGAAGACGGTTGAGATAACGGTGGTCAACCGGGCACCGGTGATCTCCGTTCCCGGACCGCAGACCGGCGTGACGGGAGAGCGGATGGCGTTCGCCGTTGGCGGCAGCGATGAGGACGAAGGGCAGGCGCTGACCATCCGAGCGACCAATCTGCCCGCGGGAGCGACTTACAGCAATGGGCAGTTTGACTGGACGCCGGCGGCCGGGCAGGCGGGGAGCTACCAGCTCAGTTTTCTCGTCAGCGACAATGGCAGCCCGGTCCGCACGGCCACGGGGGTTGTCTCGGTGCGGGTCAACGCCCCGCCGTCTCCCAACCGACCTCCGGTGATCGCGACGCCCGGCGCGGTGACGGTGATCGGGGGAGAGCTGCTCACCTTTGCTGTGACGGCCAGCGATCCCGACAGTGGCCAGTCGCTGATCATCACCAACAGCAATCTTCCCACCGGAGCCGTCTTCACCCAGAGCACGGCCACCGGCGGCCAGTTCACGTGGACGCCGACGGCCGCGCAGGTTGGCGTCTATACGATCGCCTTTTCGGTCACCGACAATGGCAGCCCGGCGCTGAGTGAGACCCGGACGGTGACGATCACCGTTCTTCAACCCAATCGGACTCCGGTGCTGACCCTGCCAGGCACGCAGACCGCGCTGGTCGGTGAGCAGCTGACTTTTCAGGTCACGGCGACCGATCCGGACGCCGGCCAACGGGTCACCATCACGACGGTCACTGCCAATCTGCCGCGCGGGGCAACTTTTGTCGCCACTCCGGGAGCCACGGGGAGTGGCCAGTTCAGGTGGAAGCCGACGACGGCGCAGATTGGCACCTACTACATCTCATTTACGGCGACCGACAACGGCGTGCCGACCAGCAGCGCCAACGACATCGTCATCATCAAGGTCACCCCGGCCTACACAACGTCGACCTTCACGACGGCGACGGTCAACTCGAACGGCGTGGTGACCAGGATCCCCGGCCGGCAGGTCCAGCAGTACGAGGAGGATCTCGGCAATGGCGCGAAGATGGAGATGGTCGTCATCCCGGGGGGCTCATTTATGATGGGCTCGCCCGATAACGAAGCCGGTCGTTTTCCTGACGAGGGGCCACAGCGCCAGGTGACGATCAACGAGTTCGTGATGGGCAAGTATGAGGTGACGCAGGGGCAATGGCGGGCGGTGACCGGTTCCAACCCCTCCTCATTTGCCGGAGACTCATTTCCGGTGGAGCGGGTGAGCTGGAATGAGGCGAAGGAGTTCTGCCGACTGCTCAATCAGAAACTTGGTCTGAATGAGATCAACGGTTATCGGCTGCCCTCCGAGGCGGAGTGGGAGTATGCGGCGCGAGCCGGAACGACGACCCAGTTTGCTTTCGGAGTGACGATCAGCACGGAGATTGCCAACTACTATGGCGCGTCGCGCTATGGAAATTCCCAGTTTGGAGTCTACCGTGACCGGGCGGTGAGGGTCGGCAGCCTCGGGGTGGCCAATGGTTGGGGGCTCTTTGATATGCACGGCAATGTCAGCGAGTGGTGTGAGGATGACTATCACAACTCGTATGGCCGCCCCGGAGCGCCGGTCAACGGAACGCCGTGGGTCGATTCGCCGCGAGCCGCGTTCCGGATGTTCCGCGGCGGCGGATGGGTCGACCACGCGG
>JBEAVZ010000384.1:0-22543 GCA_041160645.1 Acidobacteriota bacterium | reverse complement strand
GCGCGACGAAGACCGATCAACACGACTCTTTCTGGTGGTTGCGGGCAAGTTCACGCTCGAGATTCTGCTGCTGGCGGCGGTGGCCAGCTACGCCGCCTGGTCCAATTTTCACCCGCTCGTCCGTGGGGCGATCGACCTCGCCCTTCCGGAGCGGGTCGCCGGGTGGGCCTTCGATCCGGAGCAGCCGCGCACCCCCCTCGAAGTCCAGCTCTTCATCGACGGGCAGTTCCGGGCCACCCAACGGGCCGATCAACCCCGCCCTGACCTGGTCGCGGCTGGGGCCACCCCCGGGCCGGACCATGGATTCAACTTTCCAATCCCGCCCGCGGCGCTCTCGGCGGGCCGTCACACGGTCGAAGTCTTTGTGCTCGGCCCGGCCCTCAATGGTTACCGAACCCTGGTCCCCCTCTCGAATGAACCAAAGAGTTTTTCGATTGAACCTTAATTATGTCTCGTCCATCTTGAAGCGGTATCGACGCAGTAGTAGCATGACGGTTTAGCCTGGCTGGTTTGTACTTGCCGGCTTGTCGTAGTCACAAGTTCACGAATGAATTGAGACTGAAATGTAGACTCAGGCTGATTTACAGAGGTTGATGATGGCTCCGCTCGCACCCGGCACTACAATTTCACACTACGAGATCATCGAACAGCTTGGTCAGGGCGGGCAAGCGACAGCCTACAAGGCAAGAGACATGCGGCTCAACCGGCTGGTGGTTCTGAAGACACTCCTTCCGGAACAGGCGGCCTCGGCGGATGCCCGACGCCGTTTCGAACGCGAGGCCCGGCTGGCCTCGGCCCTCGATCATCCCAACATCTGCACGATCTTCGACATTGGCGAGAGCAATGGTCTCTACTTCATCGTTATGCCCTTTATCGAGGGGCGAACGCTGAAGGAGGTGATCAATAAACAGCCTCTCGAAATGCGGAGTGTCCTCTCGATTGCCATCCAGGTGGCCGACGCGATCGCCTCGGCCCACGGTCGCGGCATTGTCCATCGTGACATCAAACCGACCAACATCATCGTCAGCAACGATGGCCAGATCAAGGTTCTCGATTTTGGGCTCGCGAAGATGCTCGAGACGGAGACCGAGAACTCGACCAATCTCGACAAGACGATGACCGAACTCGGCGTTCCATACGGCACCCTCGGCTACGGTTCACCCGAACAGGCGACCGGCGAACGGGTCGATCACCGCACCGACATCTTCAGTCTCGGGGTGGTCATTTACGAGATGGCGACCGGGCAGCCACCCTTCACCGGGCGTAACCGGATCGAGATCCTCCACGCCGTGATCAACGACCGGCCTTACCCGATCAGCGATCTGGTGGTCAACCCTCCGCAGGAGTTGCAAAATATCATCAACCACGCCATGGCGAAGCGGCCAAAGGATCGCTATGCGACGATGGCCGCCATGCGTGAAGAGCTGAAGTCGCTCATGCGCCAGGTGACGGGTGAAGCGGGAGTCCCGACCGAGGCGATGGGCAATCCGGTGGTGCCGCAACACGTCCGGACGACGTGGCGGATTTCGAGCACGATCGGCCGGATGCTTGGCGGGGGAGTCTTTGGGATGTTCCGCAGCGGAGCGGACAAAAATGGCCCGGCAACGAAAGAGCGGCTGAGTGATACGCCAAACCGATCCGTCTCGACGCCGCCGGAGACGGGGCAGAGCAGCAATCCATCGAACCGGCCCGTCTCCTGGGGAACCGAGACCAAGCGAACCATTGCGGTGCTGCCGTTCCAGAACCTCTCCGGAAATGTGGAGGACAACTTCTATGAGTTCTCCCTGGCTGACGGCCTGATCGCCGAACTGGCCGGGCTCCGGTCGCTGATCGTCCGACCATCGCAATATATTGCCCAGTACACCGGGCAGAAGATCGATCCGCAGCAGATCGGCATCGACCTCGCCGTCAACACCGTCCTGACCGGCAGTTTTATCAAGAGTGGCGAGCGCTTCCGCGTCACCACCCAGTTGATCGACATCACGAGCGGCAAAATGCTCGGGAGCGAAAAGATCGACCTCGACTCGCGCGATCTGATCACGATTCAGGACACCCTTGCTGAGCGGGTCATCTCCGGGCTGAAGCTGCAACTGACGAAAGAGGAACAGAAGAAGATCGAAAAACCGCTCACCGAGAGCAACGAGGCCTACGAATTCTATCTGCGTGGTCGTGATCTCCTCTTCCAGTACATGTCCCACACCTTCGACGATCGCGATCTCGACGATGCGATCAAGATGTTCCTCGAGGCGATCCGGATCGATCCGAAATTTGCCCGGGCCCACTATACGCTGGGGCGATGCTACATCCATCACGGGCAGGGCTATGGCGGAACCGAATACTTTCTGAAGGCGGAGAGCTCTCTGCAGCGAGCCATCGAAATCGATCCGGACATTCCCGGCGCCCATCTGCAGATGGTCTATGTCTATCTGAACCGCGGCGAGAAGGACAAAGCCCTCGCGACGCTCGCCGAGGTGCGCCGCAAAGCGCCGAACGATCCGACGGTCTTCATCGTTGCCGGCATGCTCTACCGCCTCAACGGGCTCTATGACCGGGCCCTCAAACAGTACGACCGGCTGGTCGAGTTGAGTCCGCGCGACATCGTCATCGCCGGTTACAACCGTGGGCGGATCCTCACCTATCGTCACGAGTACGACGAGGCGCTCGCCGCCTTTGCCGAGGCCCGGGCGGTTGAACCCGATCACCCGCTGATCAAGACTTTTCTGGCGGTGACCTACTTCACCATGGGGCGCATCGACGACTGTCAGAGTCTGGTCGATGAAGTGACCGCGCTCAATCCCCACTTTGAGCCAATCCACATCCTGCGCGGCTGGTGCCACAGTGCGCGCGGAGAGCACGACCAGGCGCTGGCGGTCATTACCCAGCAGGTGCGGGAGACCGCCGAAGCCGACCACGACATCGCCGTCTGGATGGCTTCGCTCTATGCGATGGAGATGCAGCGGGACGAGGCGATCAGGTGGGTGCGCCGCGCCGTCAGCCTGGGCAACGAGAACTATCCGATGTTTGCCGACAACAATCGTCTCGACAATCTGCGCGGTGATCTGCGCTTTGTCGAACTGATGAATGAGCTGGAGAGGAAGTGGGAGGAGAGGAGGTGAGGCCGTGCCGACTCTGGATGAGCTGCGTAACCGAATCAATCTGCGTCTGGAAGAGAGTTTTGTCGGGATCAGCGAACAGGTGGGTGACCTCGCCCCGGCCGATCTGGTCGAACTGCTCAACCAGCTCAATCTGATCGAGGCGGCGACAGTACTGACCATGCTGCCGATCTCGCGGGCGGTCGAGCTGATCGACCTGCCGACCATGACCCGGCGGAGCGCCATCCTCGAGAAGCTCGATCCGGGGCGGACCGCCCGCATCATCGAGGAGCTCTCCGCCGATGAACGCACCGATGTCATTCAGCAGATGGGCGTGGCGGAACGCCGCCGCATCCTGGCCAAGGTCAGTCAGCCAGTCAAGGTAGAGCTCGAGCACCTTCTTCAGTACGAGGAGCACACCGCCGGTGGCATTATGACCACCGAGCTGATGCAGCTCGATCCGGAATGGACGGTGGGAGAGGCGCTCCGGCACATCAGGGAGGTCGCCCGCGAGAAGGAGTCGATCTATGCCTGTTTCGTCATGGAACGGGAGACGGGACACCTGCTCGGATCGGTCTCGCTTCGTGATCTGGTGATGGCCGAACTTGATGACCCCATCGTCAAAGTCCTGCGGCGCAAACCGGTCACCGTCAATGCGCTCGATGATCAGGAGACGGTCGCCAAGAAGATTGCCAAGTACGATCTGCTCGCCGTGCCAGTGGTTGACGAGGAGGGGACGGTCCTCGGAATCGTGACGGTCGATGACGTGATCGACGTCTTCATCGAGGAGCAGACCGAGGATATCCTGCGCATGGCGGCGGTCGAACCAGGCGCGCTCGATCGCCCCTATTTTGACAATCCGATCTTTCGTGTCGTCAGGAAGAGAATCGGCTGGCTGCTCTTTCTCTTTGTCGCCGGAACCCTGACGAGCAAGGTGCTCCACAGTTTCGAGGATGAGTTGAAGGCGGTCGTGGCGCTGAGCTTCTTTGTGCCGCTCCTGATTGGAACGGGGGGCAATGCCGGCGCCCAGACGGTGATGACCGTCATCCGGAGCCTCTCCCTTGGGGAGATCGGGCTTCGGCATGCCTGGCGGGTGGTGCTGCGTGAGGCCGTCACCGGCCTGCTGGTCGGGATCGTCATTGCGCTGGTCGCCTTCGCCCAGGCCTTCTGGATCACCCAGGATATGCCGCTGGCCCTGACCATTGCCGCGACCATCTGTACGATCTGTCTCTGGTCGACCACGGTTGGAGCGATCATCCCGATCCTTGCCAACTCGGTCGGGGTCGACCCGGCGCTGCTCTCGGCGCCGCTCATCTCGACGCTGGTCGATGCGACGGGGCTGGTCATCTACCTCTCGATCGCCCGATTGATACTCGACCAGATCTAGCACTGTGAAGAGGCGCCGGTATGACCTCCCGATTGAAAAAGATTCTCTGCGTGACCGCCCTGTTGCTCGCCGCGCTGCTGCCCTGGGTCAGTGAAGGACGGGCGGCCGAACAGGTCTATCAGGATCCAATCCCCCTCGGGCTACCGCCGGAGACCTGGCGGTACTGGGTCCCCGTCAGCAATCCCCTCACCCCGGCCAAGGTCGAGCTGGGCCGCCGACTCTTCTTCGATCCACGACTCTCCGCCGATGGGACCATCTCGTGCGCCAGTTGTCATAAACCGGAGATGGGGTTTGCCGATGGTCTGCCGGTCGCCGAGGGCATCGGCGGACAACGCGGGACCCGCAACTCGATGAGCCTCCTCAACGTCATCTACAACACCGCCCAGTTCTGGGATGGACGGGTCGACACCCTGGAGGAGCAGGCGCTTCAGCCACTCACCAATCCGGTCGAGATGGGCAACCGGTCGATCGACGAGGTGGTCGCGCGCTTGCGTGGCGATCGTGGCTATCGCGAAGATTTCCAGCGTGTCTTTGGACGGGAGATCGACCCGGTCGGGATGGCTCAGGCGATCGCCAGTTTCGAGCGAACCCTCCTCTCTGGCGATTCACCATTCGACCGCTTTCAGGCGGGCGATGAAGGGGCGCTGAGCGCCGAAGCGCGGCGGGGACTGGCCATCTTTCGGGGGCGGGGCCGGTGCTCGCGGTGCCATACCGCGACGGAGCACCAACCGTTCTTCACCAACTTTGCCTACCAGAACACTGGCGTCGCGGCCGGCCATCCGCGGTTTGAACAGATCGCGCGGCAAGCGGCGACGGCCATCGAGAGCGGCGCCCCACCAGAAGCGCTGACCCGACTGGCCGGCCAACCGGGCGGAGAGGAGATCGGCCGGGCGCTCCACTCCTCGCTGCTCTTTGAGATAGGGTCATACCGGACACCGAGCCTGCGCAATGTGGGTCTCACCGCCCCCTACTTTCACGACGGCAGCGCCGGGTCGCTTGCCGAGGTCGTCCGCTTCTACAATGAAGGTGGGCGAACCAATCTGAATCTCGAAGAGGAGCTCCATCCGCTGGGGCTGAACGAGCGGGAGCAACGCGACCTCGTCGCCTTTCTCGAGTCGCTGACCGGGGTCACGGGAGGCGGCGTCAGCGCAAAGAACAGCGTCGGGACGGGTGAAAGACGCGGTCGATAACCTGGCTCACCCGCTCACGACACGGTGACCCGAGAGCAACTTGGTGGCCCTCTCCCCCGCCCGCGCCACCGACAAAGATCACCTTCGCCTCCGGACGGCCCCAATCAGGCGATCCAGCTCCTCGAGACGCAGCAACCGCGCGCCAAGAACAAAGACTCCCATCCCGACGACGATCGATCCGGCGACATTGATCAGCCGCCCCGCAAAACTATCCATCGGCATCCAGGCGGCGAGCCGCTGACTGACCTGCCAGCAAACTCCGGCCATGGCCAGTGAGGCGATCGTCACCCGGAGAAAGGTCGAGAGCAGCGCGGTTCCCTCGATCCCCCCCAGTCGCTGCCGCATGAAAAAAAGGAGCAGCAGAAAATTGACGATCGCGACAACCGAGATCGAGAGCGCCAGCCCACGGTGTCCGATGCCGAGGTGGTTGACGGTCAGGGTGGCGACGAAATAGTTGATGACGATCGAGACGAGGCTGACGATCATCGGAAGGCGGGTCTCCTTCAGAGCGTAGAATGATGGCGCGAGCACCCGCACCGCCGAATAGGCGGTCAGGCCGATGGCGTTGAAGCAGAGGGCGATCGCCGTCTGGCGCGTATCCTCGGCATCGAACTGGCCCCGCTCAAAGATCAGCGCAATGATCGGGTGACTAAGCACGATCAGTCCAACCGCGGAGGGGATGGTCAGCAGAAACGTCAGCCGCAGGGAGGAGGCGATCGTCTTTCGAAACTCGCCGAGGTTTTCGAGCGCGACCGCGCGGGAGGCGACAGGCAGGGTCGCCGTAGAGATCGCCACGCCAAAGATGCCGATCGGCAGGTAGATGAGACGAAAGGCGTACGACAACCAGGAGACTGGCCCTTCACCGAGTCCCGAGGCAAATTTGGTGTTGACGAAGACGTTGATCTGGAGAGCCGCCGTGCCAATGATTGCCGGAGCCATCAGCCGCATAACCTGCCGCACCCCCTCATCGCGCAGATCGATGATCGGCTCCCAGCGGTAACCAACGGCCCGCAGACTTGGCACCTGGATCAGCCACTGCAGAATTCCCCCAAATAAAGTGCCGATGGCCATGCCGGTGATCGCCGCGGCTGCGCCATCAGCGTCGAACGAGCCGCCGTGAATCACCCGGGACACATAGTCCGGGGCCAAGAACCACGCGCAGAGCAGGCCTCCCAGAATCGACCCTACATTGAAGAGGGTCGATGCCGAAGCCGGAACTCCATAACGATCGCGGGTGTTGAGGATACCCATGGCCACGGCCGCCAGCGAGACCATGAGGAGGAAAGGAAACATGATGCGCGTCATGCGCACGGCGAGATCATATGTCCGCGCCGCCGTGAACGGATCAGCCGGAGCGGCCGCCGGATCGATCAGGAGGTTGACCACCTGCGGGGCGAAGATGATCCCAAGCAGCACGATCAGCGAGAGGATGACGATCAGCAGATTGTTGACCAGACTGGCCAGTCGCCAGGCGGCGCGCTCACCCTGGCGGGTGATCGTCTGGGAAAATGTGGTGACAAAGGCGGCCGAGAGAGCCCCCTCGGCAAAGAGATCCCGCAGCAGATTGGGCACCCGAAAGGCGATGATAAAGGCATCCATCGCAAAGCCGGCCCCAAAGAAGGTCGCAAAGACCTGCTCACGAACTAGCCCGAGGACACGGCTGCCCATCACCGCGAGCCCCACGACTCCGGCCGAGCGGGCAACTCGCCGCTGCGCCTGCTCCAGGGACGGAGTGGTGGACATTGGCTCAATTCTCCTGGTTGGCACGAACGAGCAGGAGCATGATCGCTTTCTGCGTGTGGAGCCGGTTCTCGGCCTGGTCATAGACGATGGCGCATCCGCTATCGATCACCTGCGCGTCGACCTCGTCACCGCGGTGAGCTGGGAGGCAGTGCATAAAGAAGGCGCCCCGGGCCGCGGCCGCCATCAGCTTGCGGGTCACCCGATACGACGAGAAGATCTCACGCCGGCGCTCGGTCTCGGCCTCGAAGCCCATCGAAGCCCAGACATCGGTGTAGACCGCCTGCACTCCATCGACCGCTTCGAAGGGATCGTTGACGACCTCGATCTTCGCCCCGGTTCGCCGGGCCTCCCGCCGGGCCAGCTTGATCACTTCCGCCGCCGGCTCATACCCCTTTGGCGTCCCGACACGGATATGAACGCCAAGCTTCGCCGCCCCAAAGATCAGTGAATGGCAGGTGTTGTTGCCATCACCGACATAGGCAATGCTGAAGCCTTTCAAATCAGCTCCAACCTTCTCGGTCAGCGTGAAGTAGTCGGTCAACCCCTGGCAGGGGTGTGAAAACTCGGAGAGACCGTTGATCACCGGGACGGCGGAGTGGGCGGCCAGTTCGATCACTGTCTCGTGGCTGTAGGTGCGGGCGACGATCACATCGACCCAGCGCTCAAGATTGAGCGCCATGTCCTTGACCGACTCACGCTCACCAAGTCGCACTCCCTGGTGGTCGAGATAGACGCACGAAGCGCCCATCTGCGTCGCCCCCAGGTCGAAGGTCACCCGTGTCCGCAGACTTGGCTTCTCGAAGATCAGCGCCACACTGCAACCGGCCAGCGCGTCACTGAAGGCGCGCGGATCCTGCTTCAATTCTGCCGCCGTCTGAAAGATCCGCCCGATCTCCCTCGTCGTCAAATCGTGAATAGTAATCAAATCCTTGAGGGCCACTTCGTTCACACTCCTCTCCATCAGTCAGTTAAAAACAAGGCGCGCATTATACGTGGACTACTTTCGCTGCACAAACCAAATTCCGAACAGCAGAAAGAGGACGCCAACGACGCGTGATGGAGTGACCAGCCGTTGGGGCAGCCCAAAGAGTCCGTAGTGGTCGAGAATCAGCGCACCAGCCATCTGTCCGACAATGATGGCGACGCTGAAGAAGGCGGCGCCCATCTTCGGGACGACGAGCACCCCCGAGATGACCATGGTCACCCCGATAAAACCACCACACCAGGCCCACCACGGCGCTCCCATCGCGCCACGCCACGTCCCCGACTGCCAACGCAGCAACGCGAAGATCAGGGTGATCGTCACCAGCGCCAGAAAGCCGACCAGAAAATTGATCATTGCGCTGTAGAAAGGGCTGACGACATACGTCCGCATCTTCGCATTGATCGCCGCCTGGGCCGGGATGAGCATCCCAGCCATGAGCGTAAAAGCGAGCCAGCCAATCTTCATCGACCCAACTCCTTCCTGTTTTCGAAATGCCTCTCCGGCAGATACCGCGTCAAAGAGTGATGGCCGGTCACCGCCTGGTTTCCGGCCATCACATCTCTCCAGATTGAACAACTGGCAGAAGCCCCGCCCGCGGTCACCTAGCCAAGTGACTCGAGGTTGAGCTTGAGGTTCCAGTTGTCGTTCGACTTGAGCATCCGATCCCAGGTGATCTCACGACCCGACGTCGCGACCATCCGGCCCAGGATCGAAGTGAGCGTCGTCTCGACTCCCTGTTCGACCTGGTTCTCGTACTTGCCGGACTTGATGCTGTCGACGAGCGCCTTCATCTTCGTGCCCACCGCGAGGTGCAGATCGACCTTCCCGGCATCCATCCGGTCGCCGGTCTTCTGGCCTTCGCGCACCTGGTTGAGAGTGATCGTCGCCGGACCGCTCTGCATGGTCTCGGCAAATCCATCCACACCAAAGAAGCGCTCACCCTGCTGACGATATCCCTTGTTGCGGAACTGGTTCGAATTGAAGCTGATGTGCACATCACCCGGATAGGTGTAGGTGAGAATATAGTGGTCGTTGGTCAGCATCGACGCCGGAATACCATCGACCTGCTTGCGCAGTGCGCGACCAGCCGAACCGCTCGCCTTGATCGGATGCGACTTCATCGCCCAGTTGACGACATCGACGATGTGGATATTCTGCTCGACAATGATGTCGCCCGAAAGCGCCATATCGAAGACCCAATTCCGAAGCCGTGCTTCGAGGTCGCTCATGCCCGGCTTGTTCTGGCGACCGAGGTCGTTGGTGTAGTAGAAGCTCTGCCCGAGCACGATCGGGCCAATCTCCCCGGCGTGGATCCGGTTGACGGTGTTGCGGTAGCCCTCATCATAACGCTTCTGGAAACCGACGTGGACACTCACCTTGCCGTCAGCCTGCTTGCCGGCCTTGAGGACGCGCATGCAACCCGCGACATCGGTCGCCACCGGCTTCTCGAGATAGACGTGCTTGCCAGCGGCAACGCTCGCCTCCAGATGCTCCGGGTGGAAGTATGGCGGACTTGTCACCAGCACCAGGTCGACATCCTTCGAGGCGACCAGCTTCTCAAAGCCGCGGTGGCCCTTGAAGAGGTTCGATTCCGGAATCTTTCCGTATCCCTTGGCCTCACACTTCCGGTCGAAGCTGGCCTGGGCAGCCTTGACCTTGTCTTCAAAGATGTCGTGGAGCGCAGTGATGCGGACATCGGTGTTGTTGAGAAACTCGCCACCATCATAGGTTCCGCGACCACCAAGGCCGATGATACCCAGGCCGAGCGCCGAGTTCGCGGCATAAGTGAATACCGTCGAGGCCGGAAGAATCGTCACTCCCGCGCCAACTGTCGCCGCGGCTTTGACGAAATTGCGGCGTGGAAGCGTCGAGTTCTCCACCGCTGTTCCATTCGTGCTCTTTTCTTTCATTGCGATCTCCTTAAGCTTATGTAAGTCAGAATCTGTGCTGAAGCGAATAAAAGGGCGTCTCAGAGGAGGCGGCTCACTCTTCAAATTCCCTAACGTATGGCCTAACTTATGGCCTAATCTGAGGCCTGACCTAGTGGCCTGCCGGCCTGACCGATGGAGCAATTCTGGCCATCGATGGCTTTGCTCCGGCAACTTTGAGCTGACGGGCGACCTCTTCGTTGCGGGCCATCACCCGCAGCAGGTTCTCACCGAGAACCTTCCGGACATCGGCCTCGGAATACCCCCGCCGCAACAGTTCATAAGTGATGGTCGGCAGCTTGGAGACATCCTCCATGCCGGTCGGCAGAAGCCCGTCGACCCCGTCGAAATCGGATCCGATCCCCACGTGATCGATGCCGGCGACCTTGATGATATGCTCGAAGTGCTGCATGAGCATCTCCAGGGTTGCTGTCCGCGCGGCCTTGGTTGGGCGTGGCCCACCCGGTCGGGCATAGTCGGTGTTGATAAATCCATTGTAGAAGTTGACCATCACCACCCCGCCATTCCTGGCCACGACGCGCAGCATCTCGTCAGAAAGATTGCGCGGCACATCGGTCAACGCCCGGGCCGATGAGTGGGAGGCGATCACTGGCGCTCGGGTCACCTCGATCACGTCGAAGAATGTTTCGTCACTGACGTGAGAGATGTCGACCATCATACCGAGTCGATTCATCTCGCGCACTACCTCCCGACCAAAATCACTGAGGCCATTATGGCGTTTTTCCGCGGCAATGGAAATACCACCCGCCGCGTCGGCCCAGTTATTGGTGTTGGTATGGGTCAGGGTCATGTAGCGGATGCCCAATCGATGAAACAACCGGAGCGCGCCCAGACTGTCCTCTATCGCGTGTCCACCTTCGATTCCCATCAATGCGGATATCTTTCCAGCACGATGAATCCGGCGGATGTCGGCGACGGTGTAGGCCATCTCGAGCGATTGAGGATGGCGGCGCGCCTGCTCATAGACCCGGTCGATCATCTCCATTGCCCGTCGGGCCGCCCCGCCCTCGCGGGCATATGACGCCGCGACATAGATCGAGAAGAACTCGGCCCCGAGCCCACCCTCTTTCAGGCGTGGGATATCGGTCTGGTTTCGACCGGTGGCGTCCCGGGCCCCCAGATCGACATCCTCATCGACCATCGGGGTGGTGATGTCATTGTGGGTATCGATGACGATCGATGAGCGATGGATTCGCCGCGCCCGCTCACGAAGCGCCGCATCATTGGCGGTGTGGCCAGTCCCCGCTGCGGATGGCGGTGGAGCGGCAGTCTGCGTCAGGACCTCACCCGTCAGGCTGGTCAGAAGCAGAACGATCAGCAGAAATTTAATGACGCTCGTCATGAAAAAAATCCTTTCGGACAGACCGTCCTTTCTGGCCAGAATACATTAGGCGCCGCCGGTGGAGACCGATCGAGACGCATCCAGAATTTGCGGGCTCTTGTTCAGGTTGATCCCGTGGGGACGGAAAGACACCACCGGGTCGATCGTGGCTATTTTGGCGGGTGATTCAAAATTACGCAAGGTAGCTCCACACCTCAAAGGCGGATCGGAGCTGGCTATCCTGGCCGCCCCTTCGTGCTACAATCCCACTGTTATTCGGTTTAGCGTTGTCTGGTCCACCGTTAACCGGAAAGGCCGGTGGCGCGACGAGACCAGCAGAGGGCACAACGGCCAGCGCGGCTAAAATGGCGAGAGAGAGGATCGGATGGTGTTGAAAGCACTGAAAAACCTGACCGCAGCAGACAAGCGTGCGCTGGCCGTCTTCTTCGGGATCGCGCTCGTCTGCGCGATCTACTTCGCCTCCGGGATTCTGGTCAGCTATGTCTCGCCGCCAGCAGACTACGTTGAACTGGCCGCGGATGGCCGCGGAACGATGGTCGAGATCTCCAGCATTCCAACGTATGACGCCGCGATACAGATCAGCAACAATCTCAAAGCGGAGCGGCGGCTCGAGGCGAGCATCGACTTCTCCCCGACTGGTTTCGGGTATATCCTCCGGGTCGGTCCGGTTGCCCGGCGGGAGATGGCCGACCGGCTGGCCGATGAGCTGAAAGAGACCGGATACGATCAGATCACCCTGCGGGACGTCTGTCCGGAAGGGGTCGACTGCCCTCCCGGGGGTGACAGAACCGCCCCGCGTCGTGGCGCGGCGGGTCAATCATCAGGTGTGGGGACAGGTTCGGCCCCGGGAGCGCCCCTTGGGCCGGCCGGACCGGTGGGGCCGAGCGGGCTGGCCGGCCCAACCAGTCCAATTGACAAGTCTGGCCAACAGTCTGGCCAAAAGTCAGGAGAAACGAGACCTTGACGATCATCCCTGCTTCCGTGAGCCGCTTTCTGACCAACAGAAGCATCATCTGGCACTCCGCGCTGGCGCTTCTCGCGGCGCTGCTGCTGATCCTCTCTTACCCGCCCTTCGAGGTCTCACACCTGATCTGGATCGCCCTGCTGCCGCTGCTGATCGTGGTTGGGAACGGGATCTCACGCCGCCGCGCCTTTCTGCTCGGATGGCTGACCGGAGTTGTCTGGATCTACTTTACCGACAGCTGGATTGCCCATTCGATGGTCTTCTTCGGCAATCTGGCCACGGTCGCGGCCTATGGAGTCTGCCTTCTCTTCGCCATGATTCTGGCGATCTTTCCGGGGCTCTTTGCGCTGGGACAGCGCCAGCTTGTCCGAACGTTTGGGTGGATTGGCTTTGGGGCCGCCCCATTCATCTGGGTGGCGAGCGAATGGGTGCGTCAGTTTCTGACCGGAGTGACGTGGAACTCGCTGGGGATTGCCCAGGTTAGCAACTTTAGGGTCGCCCGGATTGCCCAACTGGGCGGAGTCTATCTGGTCACCGCAGAGATTGTCGCCGTGACGAGCGTAATCATACTGGCCACCCGGATTCGTCATCGAACCACTGGCCGGGTCGCCGTCGCCCTTGGAATGGTCGCCTTCCTGTTGTTCTTCATGCCCGGCGCGGCCACTCCGGTCAATCAAATCAAGGGGGCGGCCGGGGCGCTGGTGACGGTGGTCGGACTCCAGCCTAATCTGCGACCAGAGACGGCCGACGATCCGGGGAGGCAGGCCGAAGCGCTCGAGCGGGCAATCAGCATGACGCGCGAAGCGATCGAGCGAACCCCGGAGAAGCGCGCTGATCTGGCGATCTGGGCTGAATCGCCGCTGGCCCTCTTCTATGATCACGACCCGGTTGTGCGGGCACGGCTCGAGAACCTCGCCCGGGATACGGGCAGTTACCTCGTCCTGAACACGGTCGCTCGTGACGGAACCAACTACTTCAACAGCATCAATGTCGTCCCCCCGGCCAACCCGGAAGTTGGGCGGCCACCCTCCCCGCGCTCAAACGCTACGACAAGATCCGACTCGTCCCTTTCGGCGAATACGTGCCTTACCGCCACCTGCTCGGTCGTTTCGTCCCGGCCATCACCGGCGATTTTGCTCCGGGCAACGAGGCAGTCGTCAACCTGCTCCGCCTGGAGACGCGCCGCGCGGCCCTGCTGACAACAGATAGCTCCGCGGTCGATCCCTCGATCGAGCGGACAACCAACTTCGTCCGGTTGGGCGGCTTCATCTGCTATGAGGCGGCCTATCCCGACCTCGTCCGCCGCTTTGTCAAAGATGGGGCGACTCTTCTCGTCAATCTCTCGAATGATGGCTGGTTTGGGAACACGGCCGGGGCCCGGCAGCATCTGGCCCATGCCAGAATGCGGGCCATCGAGAACGATCGCGACATCGTGCGCGTGACCAACAGCGGCATCTCCGCCCTCATCACCGCCGAGGGGGCGGTGATCGACCAACTACCCCAGTTCATCTCCGGCAGCCAGTTCTGGCAGGCGCAGGCGCGGCGCAATATCACCACCTATGTCCGTTATGGCGACTGGTTTGCCATCAGCGCAGTCATCCTGACCATCCTGCTGATCGGCGCGGCTTTGGTCATTGAACGCCGTCGACGGGCCTGATCCCCGACGACGCATCCAGCCCTCGTGCTAAAAATTGTGCGCTCTTCCATATTGACAACCGCCAGAGGCGGGCTTACCGTCAAATTGTACGGTTAATTGAATGTCAAAGGAGGTCTTTATGGAAAAGGCACTGACTTTCTCAAACACCGACCAGTTCTACCACCATCTGCTCGAGATGGAGTCCCGCCGCGAAGAGTACCTGATCGATACGGGCATCCTCGAAGTGAAGGGCCTGCCACTGCGGCTCCTCAACCACACCGGGATTACCAGAGACGAAATCGTTCATCTCCAGCACAAGGCATTGGAAGACAACGTCTGGATTCACGAATATCTCGAACCAGTGGTCGAGAAGTTCAACGAGATGATTGGCCGTTATCATCCGGCTCGTGACTACGAGTTCACCGTCGAGGTCGAGGACTACGACAGCATCAAGTTCCACGGACGGCCCCGTTAAGCGTCCCGACCTGACGTCAAATGTCCTGACCTGAGAAGTTGTTCAGGGAACCTGAACTGGCGGCGGGGCGGGAGTGGCATCCCGCGCGATCGACTCACCGCCAGTCCCCCCCTGCTTCAGCCGCCGACTCGGAAAGTCGACCGGCATACTGAGTTTAAGCGTCATTTAAACCTTTTGGTAAACCTTTTGGTAAACTTTTTGGCCCAACTTGCCGGATCGGCCTGAGCTGCCCCGTCCCTGCCCCGTCTGGCCTCTTCGGCTACCGCACCTTGCGCTCCGTCTCACGAATGGCGCTGCCAAACGAGCGCCCACCCCATCTGACCCCATCGACAAAACGGCCAACCGTCCCGACCCGCGCGCCCTTGGTCGGCACACCGCGCTGGGTGATCACCCAGACCTGTCCCGTCTCGTCGCTCAACTCATAAGCCCCCTGACCGAGAACTCCAAAGCTGTTGGTGACCGTGCCGACAACCAGGATCTCACGATCTCGGTAACGCCCCGGATCACTCTCCAATCTGGCAATGGTGGTGCGTTCCGGGCAGGCGGTCAGGAGAATGCTGGCCGCCAGGATCATCAGTAAAATAACGAGTCTCTCTCTTTTCATCTCTCCTCCTGAAAAAGGTAAAGTTCATCATCTGACCATTTATAGCCCGATTTGAGCTAGTCGATTCATGAACGGAATCATCTCCCTTTTCGCGCACGCCTAAATGATCGATAATCCCATTTATGCCACTTATGATTGAACTGCCGAAATTGTATGCGATAACTGACCGTGGTCTGGCCAACTCTCCGACGGTGGCGATCGTTCGCCAGATGCTCGCGGGTGGGGCGCGCCTGATCCAGTTACGGGACAAGGAAGGAACGGCGAAAGATCTCTTCGATGCCGCGCGTGAGATCCTGCCGATGACCCGTGCCGCGGGTGGGCGACTGATCATCAACGACCGGGTCGATGTGGCCCTGACGGCCGAGGCCGATGGAGTCCATCTCGGCCAGGAAGACCTGACCGTTGAAGAGGCGCGGGAGATCCTCGGCCCCGGGAAGATCATTGGCATCTCGACCCACAACCGGGCCCAGTTCGAAGCGGCGCTGACCACCACCGCCGACTATATCGCCGTTGGTCCCATCTTTACGACAACGAGCAAGGAGAATCCCGATCCGGTAGTTGGTCTTGAACTTTTACGGGAAGCGCGCGGCCTCACCGACCGACCGATCGTCGCCATTGGGGGAATCGATCTGGATCGGGCCACCCAAGTGATCGAGGCGGGCGCCGACTCCGTCGCGGTGATCTCCGCCCTCTATCCCTGGCCGGAGCAGCTCGACCTGACCACCGTCCCCGACATCTCCGGCAGCGTCCGGAGATTTCTTACCCTTCTGGGCAGCGATTCGCAATGAACAAGATCACGACCGAACTGCTCGAGCGTCTGGCGGCCATCGTCGGCGCTGAACACCTCTCGACCTCGCGGGAGCGACTGACGGCCTATTCGCAGGATGCATTGAAACAGGTCTTCTGCGCCGAGGCAGTCGTCTCGCCGCGCACGGCCGAGGAGATTGCGGCAATCCTCAAACTGGCCAATGAGTTTCGCTTTCCGGTTACGGTGCGCGGTGGTGGAGTGGGCTACACCGGAGGAGCTGTGCCGATTCGCGGCGGGATCGTTCTCGCGACCGATCGGCTCAACCAGATTCTCGAAGTGAACCAGGCCGATCTGCTCGCCGTAGTCGAGCCGGGGGTCACCAACTACCGGTTGCAGCAAGCGGTCGAGGCAGTTGGTCTCTTCTACCCGCCCGATCCGGCGAGCTGGAAGGAGTCATACATCGGCGGGAACATCGCGCTCAACGCTGGTGGGCCGCGCTGTGTCAAGTATGGAAATACGAAGCAGTTCGTGCTCGGCCTCGACTTTGTCACCCCGACCGGAGAGATTGTCCACGCCGGCACTCGCACGCCAAAGAACGCGACCGGGTTTCATCTCGAAAGCCTCCTCATCGGCAGCGAGGGGATGCTCGGCGTCATCACCCGCTGCACGCTGCGCCTCGTCCCGCGACCGGAGGCACGGCGAACGGCGCTGGCCATCTTTGCCACGGCCCGTGATGCCTGTCGATGCGTCGCCGACTTTTCATCATCCGGCATTCTGCCGGTTGCCCTTGAGCTGCTCGACCGCACTTCGATCAACGAGATCGAGGACTTTCAGCCAACCGGACTCCCCCGCCACGCCGGAGCGCTGCTGATCATCGAGGTCGACGGACTCCGCGAGACCGTCGAGCGCGAATCGGCCATCGTCCGGGAGATGTGCCGGAAGCACCTGGCCATCCAGTTTCGCGAGGCCCATGATGAGGTGGAAGCGGCCGCCATCTGGGAGGTGCGGCGGAAGATGTCGCCGGCGGTCGCCCGCACGGGAGTGATCAAGCTCAATCAGGATGCCGTCATCCCCCGCTCACGCATCCCGGAGATGCTCGAGTTTCTCGAAGCGCTCCATCTGGAGACCGGACTGCGGCTTCCCACCTTTGGCCACGCCGGGGATGGGAATCTCCACATCAATGTCATGCTGCCGGATCGGGAGGAAGTGACCCGCCAGCTCGGTGTGTCGACCGTCCGGCGGATCTTCGTGCGGGCAGTGGAACTGGGGGGGACGCTCTCGGGTGAGCACGGCATCGGATATGCCAAGGCGCCTTATCTCTCCCTCGCCCTCTCTCCGGAGACGATCGAGGTCATGAAACGCATCAAACAGGTCCTCGATCCCCACGGGATCCTCAATCCCGGGAAGCTCTTCGAAGCCCCGGTCGCCGCCCACGAAGTCGGGTTCATTCAGGCCGACCAGTCGTGCTGCTGATCGATCGGCGCCCCCTCAGAAGCGGATTGGGACTGGCATGAAGCAGAGGATGAAGACGAGCAGGCCAATCACGGCAACCACGATCCGGCCCCGTCCTATCGGCTCTTCGGGATCGAGCACCGGGGGGTGACCCACCCGCAGCATGAAGGTCAGAATCAATACCCAGACGGCCCAGTTCCAGTTTCCCTCGCGGATCGAGACAATTGCCAGACCGATCACCGCGAAGTAACAGAGGAGGGCAATCAGCCGGTTGCCACGGGCGCCAAAGACCGCGTAGGTGACGTGTCCGCCATCGAGCTGGCCAACCGGGAGCAGATTGAGCGCGGTCATCAGACACCCCACCCAGGCCGCCCACATCACCGGATTCAACTCGACCATCTCTGGCAGACCAAAACTCCACTCGAAAAATTTGAAGAGAAGCGGACTCTGAAAATAGACCAGCCCCTCCGTCGAATCGATGGGCGGAGCGGGAACCGCAAAGTAGTGGGCAATAAAGGCCGCGGGCAGGATAAAGATAAACCCGCCCAGCGGACCGGCAATGCCGATGTCGAAGAGGGCCCGCCGGTTCGGAATCGGGGACTTGATTCGGATAAAAGCCCCGAAGCTGCCCACGGGTGGCAAGGGCATTGGAATGAAGTAGGGGGGCGTCGCGGCAACCCCGTACCACCGACAGGCCAGATAGTGGCCCATCTCGTGGGCGGTCAGAATCGCGAGGAGCGAGAAAGAGTAGAGCAGCCCCTGCCCAAGCAGTCGTGGCAGCGAATCGTCCTCACGGAAGAACCAGACCACCCCGACACCGGTCGTCGTGAAGAACGTCAGGACAAAGAGGAGCAGGTGGAGCAGCTTGCGCCGCAGCGAGAGCGGTTCATCAAAAATCTGGGGAGCCGCGGGCGGTAGCAGATATGGTTGCCACTCTGACTCGCGGTGGACTTCAGTGAACAAGGGCAACTGGGGATCGACGGGCTGGGGCTCGGTCGATCCAGCCGCCGGCTCATCTGGTGAAATCTGTGGAGGAAGCTGGTCCATCGTTTTCCATTGTCGCGCGGTTGTGGCGGTCAGCGCCAGGCACTATTTCTTGAAGAGCTTGTCGAAGGCCGAGCGCACGTCGTCGGGTTTGCTGCTCGGTCGACTGGCGCGGTTATCGAGGGGGACGTCGCGGTTGGGAGAGAAGTAGTCGCAGAAGTTGGCGCGATCCTTCTCCTTGACGTAGTCGGCCTGCGGCTCGCGACACTGCCGGCTCCGCCCCGGATCGAAGAAGCGGCAATTGCGACAACAGTGAAGGTCGCGCTGGCAATGGGGACACTCGTCGGTTCGGGCGATCTTGCCGATCAACTTCACTTCCCGTCCACAGTGGTTACAGATCATGATCTTATCACTAACAGGTGATTGGAAAACTGTACATCCAGATCGAATCCTCTTTTCCGACCATTGAGGAGTCGCTAAAATGGCTCCAGCCATTGGCAGACAGTATTCAGCCCAGTGATGGTAGCACAGCCGGCAAATCACCGACAAGGTGGCTGGTCGCCGCCATCACCACTGCGGCCGGTTCGGGCTGGAAAGCTCACGGCCAATTCAACCGGACTCAAGCCGCCATCGGCCACCCCTCCATCAACAGATTTGCGATCTGTTACGCAGCTGGCGCCAGTCGCAGATGCGCCGTGTCTGGCGCTGGAGCGTCTGCCCGGAGGATGAACTGATGAAGATGAAGATGATCCTGACTCTTGACGATGCGGTCAGCGCCCGGTACGAACTCGAGCGATTCCTGATTGGGTCGGTATCGGTCTGCCTCGGATCTGCCGCGGGGATGATCGCCCGGACTCCGCCAGCCCAACTCGAATGGTCGGTCGGCTGGGGCAAGCTGATTCTCAGCTGGTGGGATGCTGAGCAGTCGCAGAGTGTGCGCATCACCGGCTACGCGATCGAACCGACCCGGGTCATCCTGGAAGCGCGGCGCGGACTCGCAGCCGAACCCTGGCGGCTGGTGATCGATCGGCTGGTCGAAGGGCGCAATGCCGCCCTGGAAGTGGCGCCGGAGGAACTGCCCGCCCGCCGGTCCTGGTTCGCCGAGCGGCTGGTGACGCTGCTTGGAAGAGCCATGCCCGGTGTCTCTCTGCGGCGCTGCGCAACCGGAGCCGATCTGCGGAACCGGGTGCCTGGACGGTTCGCCCGACTGGTCCTGACGAGACGCAGCGAGACCATCCTCGCCATCGGGGCCAGCGCCGCGGAGATGCCGACGACGATCGACGGACTCCTCGCCGCAGGATTGATCTGGTATCGCAGTTTCAATGCCAGTCGACCACCACGTCAGCGGGCGCAGAGCCTCTGGTTCTTTGGGCCTCCCGACCGCGTTCAGAGCATTACCGAGAGACTCCCGCTACTCGATCTCGGCGACGAAGCGAGGGGAAAGATCGCCTGTTTCGAGGTCGATGAACTGCGCGGGGAGATCAGCGAATGCCCGCCACTCAACCAGCTTGAGCTGCTGACGACGGCCCCACACGATCTGGTCTGGCCACGACTGCCGGCAAGTTTCGACCAGATCGGCGGTCAATGGCACCGGCGACTGATCGAGCTCGCCCCTGACCTGATCGAGCCACGCTATCGCCCATCCCGGCAATCGATCACCTACGAAATAAACGGTCTGGAGTTCGCCCGCCTGCCGGTCGCCGACTGGCGCGCCGCCGAGTTCGGAATCCCGGGCGATCCGGAAGCAGGCCACCGCCGGAGTCGACCACTGACCGAACGGAGTCTCCCTCTTCTCCAACAGCTCGTTGAGCGCCTCGCAACCATCCGCAGCGGGACGAGCGCGGACCACCGCCATCCCTTCTTTCGGCTGCGGAGCGAGGGCTGGCTCGAATCGATGCTCCGTCGGAACATCTGTGCCCTCGACCCGGAACTCGACCCGCGCTATGTCTACTCCCAGATCCCAACCTGGCATGCTGACCAGCGCGGAGTGATCGACCTGCTGACCATCAAGCACGACCAGCTCGCGGGGCCGGAGCGGGGCCGTCTGGTAATCATCGAGATCAAGGCCACCGAGGACCCGCAACTGCCGCTCCAGGGGCTCGCCTACTGGATGCGGATCGAACAGGCCCGCGCCCGCGGCGAATTCGGACGACACGGACTCTTTGCCGGGGCGCGCATCGCCGACCGCCCGCCCCTCCTCTACCTCGTCGCCCCCCGACTCCGCTTCCACCGCAGCTTTCTGACCATCGCGCGCTGCCTTGATCCGCGGATCGACGCCTACCGCATCGGCCTCAACAATAACTGGCGTGAAGGGGTGCGGGTCCACGCGGTCGAGTTGCTCCGCGATCTCCAACCGACTACACTTCTCTGACTTTTAATTCGTTCTTATTCGTTTTTATTTATGTTTACTGGGGCAGGAGTGAAGTGATGGCCGCGCCAGCAATTGAGGGAATCCTGATCATCGATAAACCGGTCGACTGGACGTCGCACGACGTCGTCGCCAAAATGCGCGGGATTCTCAAGACCCGCCGGATCGGACATACCGGAACTCTCGACCCTTTCGCCACCGGCGTCCTCGTCGTCTGTGTCAATCGGGCGACCCGACTGGTTCAGTTTCTGACCGGCCACGACAAGGAATACCTCGCCACGATCCGCCTTGGCTGGCGCACCGATAGTGGGGATTTGACCGGTCAGCCGCTGGGCGAGCCAGCCGATGCCGGCCAGATCAGCCCAGTGCAGATCAGCGGGGCACTCGACCACTTCCGGGGCCGGATCCGTCAAACTCCACCGATGTTCTCGGCCAAAAAGATCGGCGGGCGTAAACTCTATGAGCTGGCGCGGGAAGGAAGAGAGATCGAACGCGCGCCCATTGAGGTCACCATCTCCCAACTCGAACTGCGCTCTTCGAACCCGGCCCCGCCACTCGCGCGTGATCTTGAAATCCACGTCACCTGTTCCGCGGGCACCTACATTCGCACCCTCGCCGAAGATATTGGACAGCAACTCGGCATCGGGGCCCACCTGATCGCCCTCCGCCGGATTCGGGCGGGAAATTGCCGGATCGAACAGGCTATCACCCTCGATGAACTGGCCGAAATCAGCCGCTCCGGGCCGCTCGATTCCCACCTGCAGGGGATGGCCGAGACCCTCGACCTGCCGATCCTGACGCTCAGTGACGACGCGCTCGTCGCCATCAGTCACGGTCGGCCCCTTCCCTGCGCAGACAACTGGAGACCAGACCAGCTGGTCAGCCTCTGCGATCAGCAGGGACGCCTGCAGGCCGTCGCGGCATATGAGGCGGACCGCCACCACCTTGCGCCACGGGTGGTGCTAACCCCATAAAAAATGGGGGGATGCCGGCAGCTGCCAACATCCCCCCTCTCCGCAAATTTTCTGCACAAACTACTTGACCGACCCGTGCGGATCGATGACAAACTTCTTCGCCGCTCCGAGGTCAAAGTCCTTGTATCCCTGCGGCGCATCATCAAGGCTGATCATCGTCACATTGACTGCTTTCGCCGGATGGACCCGGTCGTGAAGAATGGCCTGCATCAACTGCCGATTGTAACGCAGCACCGGACACTGCCCAGTATGGAACGAGCAGGACTTGGCCCAGCCAAGACCGAAGCGAATCGAGAGGGCCCCGATCTTCGCCGCGGCGTCGACTCCGCCCGGATCACCAGTCACGTAGAGTCCCGGAATACCGATCGCGCCACCAGCCCGCGCAATCTCCTGGAGCGAGTTGAGCACTGTTGCCGGCCGCTCGACGATGGCGTCCGCACCGTGTCCACGGGCTTCGAAGCCCACACAGTCGACGGCGCTGTCGACCTCAGGCTCACCGAGAATCTCCGCAATCGCCTCACCGAGGCTGGTCACCTTGCTGACATCGATCGTCTCACAGCCAAAGCTGCGGGCCTGGGCCAGCCGCTCCGGAATCATGTCCCCAACGATGACCACCGCGGCTCCAAGCAGCTGCGCCCCCGCCGCCGCCG
>JBEAVZ010000355.1:0-7300 GCA_041160645.1 Acidobacteriota bacterium | reverse complement strand
TCCGCGCATTATCGGCTCTGCCCAGGGGCCGATCCGGCCGATCACATAGTCGGCCTCGGGATTGTCGCGTCGGCGCAGATACTCGATCATCTCACCGCCGGGTCTGGTGCGCACAAACTGGTCAAACAACTCGATCAGGATCCAATCATACCGGCGGTGACCGCGCTGATCCCCCTCATCGATCATTCTCAAAATCTCCAGATACTCACGGGCAAGGGACTCGAGGTCGGGCACGACGACCCGGATAAGTCCGCCAGATTTCAGCACCCGGTGGCACTCGGCGATCATGTCTGGCGCCTTGGGTCGTGGCAGATGCTCGAGGACGTGTGAATGGTAGACCACTTCAAACGCCCCCGGGGGAAAAGGTATTCCCCGCCGCAGATCGGCGATTCTAACCTCCGGACTCGCCGCATTCATATCCAGGTTGACCCAGTCGGAATGGAAACGATCGCCACAACCGACATTGAGCATTCGCGCCATCAGAGATCCTTGGGGTTGGAGCACGGTTTAAAATAGATCAGGTCCGAGGACATCAACTCCCCGGTCGACGGATGACGAAGTGGACTGATCAGACAATCGAGCACGAAGCCCAGCTTTCGCATCTCCCGGTGAATTTGATCGAAACTGGGCTGGCCATCGTAGAGCTCGGCAAAGTTGCATTCGAGCATGACGCGCTGACTGGCCGCGATAACCTGCTGTGCGCCGCGAATGACCTGCAACTCGTGCCCCTGCACATCGATCTTGATGAAGATTGGCTGGGGGAGAGTGGCCGGATCGAAGAGATCATCGAGTCGCGCCTTCTCGACGCGTATCTGCTCCTTCAGCGCAGTGTGCGGCCAGGCCTCAAGATGCTCGGTCCGCATGGTTTGAAATGAGCTGGAATCACTGAAGCTGGAGACATTGAAGGTATCGAAACCGCTCGAATCGCTCAGGGCCAGCTGGCGTGGCTCAATGCGTGAGTGCTCGCGGGCGAGCTGCGTCAACTCAGCAAAGCAGGCCGGAATTGGCTCAAAGGTGAAGATCCGCGCCTCCGGAAAGGCCTGCAGCGCCTCGCGCACAAACTGACCATGACTGCCCCCGATGTCAATAACGGTCATTGCTGGTGGAAACCGGAGCGGAGCGCTTGCAAAAGGATCGACCGGCACCGCACTCTTTGCGCCACGGCTTCCCCTCCCGTACTCAGCAATGATGACCTCGTGACAGCTGCCAATGACACTCCGGAGTCGCCCCAGCTGTCTCCGCAGGCGGACCTGCCAGACCTGCCAGGAGAACCATTGATGCCAGTTGATGATCGTGGCCATGATAAAAATATACTGGAACGGAAGAGATCAGGCGGAGCGCCCCGTCAAACGACGATAGATCTCGATGATTCGCGGTTTGACCTTCGCGATATCCTTTCGCCCCCGGACGAGATCGAGGTTGATGCGGGCAGCCTCGTCGATTCGGTCATCGTCAGCGAGGGCGCTCCGCATCCGCGTGGCGACGACCTCCGCCGACTCCGGGGGAACCACATCGCCATTGCGTCCATCATCGATCCAGCCGCGGGTATCGGCGGTATTGGATTGGATCGGCCATGCTCCCATGGTCATCGCCTCGAGCATCGAATGGGGAGTCCCATCGGTCATCCCGAGAGCGATGGCAATGCGTGCGGATCCAAAGAGCTTCAACATCTCGCGGTGGCTGGTGTGCTCCGGGACAATCTCCAGATCCAGCCCTGTCGACCGCCGCACATACTCGACCGCTCCGGCGATATTGCCCTGGGGAAGATAGATTCTGATCTGATAACCGGCCAGTCGGTCCCGGCACAGCTCAATGGCGCGAAGGGCATCCAATCCGCGCCCCCCGAGAACCCCGTGGCGCCCTTTGAGCGCGATGATCCGGCGACGCGAAGAGGGGCCGGACTGGCGATGCTCCTGCATACCGTCGATGTCATAGCCACCACCGGCCGAGAATACTCCCAGCAGCTCACCAGTAAATCCGTATTCAGGGGCCAGATCCAGTTCGCGCTGACAATCGGCCATGAAATACCGACAGCTCTGCATCATTCCCCGCGTCTTCTCCTGATTGGCCTCCTCCCGACCAAAATAGAAGAGATCACTCCCCCAGGAGCTGTGAATCCAGGGCGGGAAATCACCACCCAGACGGCAATGCGCATCATAGGTCAGCAGTCCCCCGGCCGTATCGAACGAATGGACGAGGTCCGGTCTGATCCTCCTGATCAGTCTGGCCAGACGACTGACATTCGAAAGCCGATCCTCCGGCAAGCGTGCCGACCACCTCTTCAATCTCTCCTGCCCCCTCATAAATGGCCAGCCACTCGTCGATTGCCTGACGGTCGGATCGATATTGGATGACCGATTTGGAAAGAGATAGTGAACGGTCACATCGCGAAGCGCGGCGCTGAGATAGAAGGGGTCGACCGGAAAGAGGTGAAGATCCCATCCCTGGTCGTGAAATTGCCCTATCCAGCGGGCGGTATGAATACTGCTGCCAAAACCGACAAAAAGAATACGCATCTTCGTCCAGGTAAGAATCTGGGCCACAATCAGGTCAGAATCGGGTCATGATCCAGGTCAGGCCACTCCGGGCGGCTTCGGTCAGCGGGTCAGGTCGCGATTTTCAACGCCCTCTCGACCCGCCGCAAGTGGCTCGACCGACGGCTCGGCCCATTCAAACTCCGGCCTGATGACGCCGATCCACTTTCCAAACCATCCCCCATCACGCTCTATATCGTGGACATCGAACGAGAGAACATTGAACTCATCAAACAGGCCGACATTGGTATCTCTGACGATAACCAGCCGGACCGTGTAGGAATCATCATTGAGAAGCGAACCAGGAATCAGACAGGACTGGCGGATCAGCCCCGCCGGAAATCGTTGCGGAGTCGACCGGCCATTAAAGAGACAGATCCCTTCGAGATTGTAGAGAACGAAACTGACCTGAAGGAGATTGTCAGGTATCCGGTTGATATACTCAAACTCAAGTCGCAAGGCGTCGCGCACCGTAATCCTGTTCTTCACGTCCACTGTTTGCGGAAGAAGCCGTGCTGAGACGACCGAGATCTCCGCCGGCACGTCGCTCGAGGATGACGACGAATCGCCCTGTGTCCAGATCTTTTCCAGCCGTGAGCTATTCTCTTGTTGCAGATATTGATTGATGACCTCGTTGACCTCACCAGCCATGACCAGTTTGCCACGATCAAGCCAGATGGCCCGGGTACAGAGGCTGCGCAGGGCGACCAGGTTGTGGCTGACAAAGAGAACGGTCCGCCCTTCGCGGGCCACTGAGGACATCTTGCCAATACATTTTTTCTGGAATGAGAAATCTCCTACCGCCAGCACCTCATCGACCACCAGAATCTCCGGCTCGAGATGCGCCGCGACGCCAAAAGCGAGGCGCATATACATGCCGCTCGAGTAGTGTTTGACCGGAGTATCGATAAACTTTCGGACCTCGGCAAAGTCGACAATCTCATCAAATTTGCGCTCGATCTCGCGCCGGCGCATCCCGAGAATCGCGCCATTGAGATAGACGTTCTCACGCCCCGACAACTCGGGATTGAAACCAGTGCCGACCTCGAGAAGACTGCCTACCCGACCATAAATGTCAACCTGGCCGGTCGTTGGCCGGGTGATCCGCGAGAGAATCTTCAGGAGTGTCGACTTGCCGGCGCCATTCTTGCCGACGATGCCGACGATCTCACCCACCCGCACCTCGAAGTTGATGTCGCGCAGGGCCCAGAGATCCTCGGGTTCGCCGCCGGATGAGCGCTCACCGCGCCGCCAGAGATTGGAAAGGGCGTCCCGGAGAGTAGTTGGCTGGGCACGTTGCGCTCCAATCTGGTAGAGCTTGCCAAGATTCTCAACCTTGATAATTGTTCGATTTGTGGAGATCTCAGTCATGTTCCGCGTCTGAGTTGAGAAGTTCCCGATAGAGTTGCAGATGCTGCCGGGCAATCAGATCCGGGCGGTGCAGGTCTTCGACACTCGAACGTGCCGACCGGGCGACTATCTCCCGGTCAAGGGTCAGCAGCAGTTCGATCCCGGCGGCAAAATCGGCCGCATCGCCGAATCTGGCCAGGTATCCATTGACTCCGTGTTCGATCCAATCTGGCGCCCCGCCGGTTGGAAACGCCACCACCGGGGTCCCACAGAGGAGCGACTCCGGAATCATCATGGGCCCGGAATCGGCCAATGATGGGCACAGGAAGATATCGGCGGACTGGTAGGCGAGGGCCATCAACAATGGATCAAACACCTCTCCAAGATAGTGGACCGGCCAGGGCAGCTCCTGGCTCCAGCACTCACCATTGAGACCGACCAGCAGGATGTGCAGATCTCCGCACTTCTCCGGCGACAGGAGGTGAAGCGCGCGCACCAGCTCGCGCATCCCCTTGCGCGGATCATCGACGTAGCTCGCGCCGCAGAGGAGAACAGGCGCCGCGGCGGGGAGATGGAGAAGATCCCGCGCCACCTGTCTGGCGTAGGGGCGAAAGATTCGCGAATCGATCGGGAGCGGAATGCGGGCAATTCGCGCCTGACCGAAGAGACTGCTTTCACGAATGCGCGCCTCGCCCCAGCTCGTCGGGGCGATAAAGCAGATCTTCTGATCGGCGAGAAGATCCCGTCGTCTTCGCCAGTTTCGGTTGGCCCGATCGTGCGGGTCGGCTGAACCCAACTGTGGACAGGCGCCGCATTCGGTAAGGTACTTTTGGCAGCCAAAGCTGTAGTGGCACCCCCCAGTCAAGGGCTCCAGATCGTGGATCATCCAGACGAGCGGACCGCGAAAATGGTCGATCAGCCTGCGGATCGACGCGATATCGAGAAAGTCATCAACCCAGTGGATGACCGAGACGGTTGGAGCCCCCTCTGCGTGCGTGGCCAGAAATCTGTCAATGGAGATCCGCGGACGCTCATCCAGATTGAAGGTGTAGGTAGGGACAGGTCGATGTCCCCGGGTCAATCTGCGGAGACGATGCAGGAAACGATTCTCCTGGAGTGGGGGCACCCTCTCGACTCCTGCCTCCTGACCCAGTTTCTCGCGGACATAAAGGGTCGAGGCGGCCCCGGCCTCACGCAGCGCACGGTGAAGTCGCAGCGCCGCCAGCGCAGCCCCGCCCTTCGTATCGACTGTCGAGTAGTGGTTGATCAGCAACTGCGTTTGGTCTTCCTGTTCATTCGCACGCTGGTTCCGGCTACCGGTTGAGCAGGAGGCGCAGCCCCCGCCGACCCAGACGCAAGAGCTGGTATATGAACGGCAGGCGCTGGAGCAGACGACGGCTCAACGGCGGTGGTGGAACGCGGTATCCCTCAAAGACGCACAGGCTTTCCGCAATCTCCAGATCGGCCTCGAAACTGCGAATGACCAGTTCAGGATGAACGAGCGGGAGGGGCAGCCGTCCCAGCTCATTGTGATATGGATTGCGACCAAATGTGTGCGTCGCATCATCTCCAAATCCGATGTTCCGGATCAAATTGACGGCCGGGAAGATCCGGTAGCCGCTATTGAACCAACAACTCAGCTGCCACTGGTAGTCCAGGCATCGCGGAGACGATCATCAAGAATCCTGGCAAACACGTCATACCAGAACTTCGTGTGCACCGGGTCCGGAAAGAGCTGCTCGATCAAGCGCGCCGCAACCACTTCCGGCCACCTTGTCAGCTGAGGATCATTGAGCCGCCAGGCCCGTCGCCAGGTTGCCCAGCCCCAGGTACTGCCGAGATATGAGAAGTGATAGCTCTGCTTCGCGCGTTCCCGCATATCGAAGAAGCAGTACCCACTGATCATCATGACCCGCGTATCATCGCGATACCGCGCCAGCAACTCCCCGCAGTAGGGGAAGAAACTCTCATCGGGCAGACAGTCATCCTCGAGGATGATCGCCTCCTCGACCAGCTCGAAGACCCAGTCGATGCCGGTCTCCGGTCGGCGCTTCGAGCCAAGGTTCTGATCGGAATAGTTCTTGTCAAGACGGCAATCCCAGTCGATCTGGTCGATGAGGGCGCGGGTGGCCCGACACCGTTCCGCATCGGTGGGGTGGTCCGGGCGTGGTCCATCGGCGATAACCAGCAGATGCGCCGGCTTGATTCTGGCCAGGACCTCGAGGACCCTGGCGGTGCATTCGGGACGGTTGAAAATGATAAGGGCGACAGGTGTGTTCAATTTCTTTTGTGGCTCTGGTTACGCTCTGGTGTGAAATAGATCAACTGGCAGGTTGGCCAATAGTTCACCAATGGTTGAACTATCGCAACCAAGACCGTAAAGGAAACCTCTCTACCGAGGCGGGACCAGTGATGAACGATCAGGCCATGGCGATCCTCAACCCACACTGCGTCGCGCCCCAGGCCCTTTACCAAAGGCCCGACCGCTCCAGTGTGACTGGATCAACCATCGCCGGAAGCTGCTTCTCAGACGATATCTGCAAAGAATTCTTCGGTTCGCCGAAAATACCAGGCCGCGAGAACCAGAACGACCAGGGTCAGGATCGACGTAAAGAGCAGTGGACTCCAATCGATCGGCCGACCAAGCAATACGGCCCGGTAAGCGTCGATCAGTCCAGTCAATGGATTGAGGTTGATCAGCCTTCTCCAGTCTGGCGGAATCAGACTGGTTGGATAGATGATCGGCGTGGCAAACATCCAGAGCTGCAGGATAAAGGGCAGCGCGTGGCGCACGTCACGGTAGCGGACATTGAGCGCCGCCATCCACAGTCCAATCCCAAAGGTCAGCAGCACCGTCAGGATCAGCAGGAACGGAAGAAAGATGATCTGTCTCGTCAGGGTGACGCCAAACCAGGCCATGGTCAGGCCAACAACAACGAGCGCCACCAGAAAATCGACCAGCCCGGCGAGCACCGCGGCGCCGGGGATGATCATCCGTGGAAAATAGACCTTGGTGATCAGATTCGAACTGCCCACGAGGCTGTTACTGCTGCTGTTGACCGAATTTGAGAAGAACAGCCAGGGGACGATCCCGGAGAAGGCAAAGAGCGGATAGGGCAGCCCCCCGGAGTCGATCCCGACGACGCGGCCAAAAAAGATGCTGAAGATGAGCATCGTGGCCACTGGCTGGAGAATAACCCAGAGCAGGCCAACAGTCGTCTGGCGGTACTTGACCTTGATATCCCGCCAGGTCAAAAACAGGAGTAGTTCGCGATACTCCCAGAGCGCTCGCAATTCGTGCCAGGACCAGCGATCAGCGGGGCGAATCGAGACGTGGATCTCCCCGGGTCCGGATTTATGTTGATCAAAATCCATCGAGTAAATGTTCACCCAAAGAGCGCTGGCTGATCAGCCAC
>JBEAVZ010000335.1:0-4231 GCA_041160645.1 Acidobacteriota bacterium | reverse complement strand
AGGTTGCCCCGGATGAGGAGTACTCGATCGGGGCCGACGACTATCTGCAGGTGCTGCGCGAAAGCCACCTCATCCCGGAGCGGGCGTGGCGACTCGATGGGCTCATGCTGCCCGCCGATGGCCCAAGTGGATTGAGTGGAACGGCCTGGGAGGCGCTCCCCCCGACCTTCCGGCGCATCATGAAAGTTATCGGAGATATCCAGGCCGGACGGGCGTACGACCGTTGGTGGGAACAGCTCGAACAGGAAGAACTGGCGGAGCTGGTGCGGGAGTTTCTGGCGATCATTCGCGGCATGGGGGATGGCGAGGTGGGCTATATGCTGCTGCTCCGCTACCTGCCAGAGCTGCTGCGCCGCGCCATTCGCGCCGAGGGCGGCGAGGAGATCCGCGTCGACAAGCCCGTCTCCCTCTTCCTCGCCGAACGTCTTGGCCAATCATCCTCGGAGATGGGACCGGGAGGCGCGGCCGGACACGAAGCGGGCGAGAAGAGCGTCTCAATGGGCCAGTGGATGCCGAGCCTGTCCGCCAACTAAGATCGGAGTGAAGTCATGGCTACGGGATATCTCAGTCTTGTTCTGCACGCCCACCTGCCGTTCGTGCGCCATCCGGAGTATCCCGATTTCCTCGAGGAGGACTGGCTTTACGAGGCGATCAGCGAGACCTACCTGCCCCTCCTCACCGCTTTCAACCGCATGCGACACGACGGAGTCAGGTTCCGACTGACCATGTCGATGACTCCCCCGCTCTGCGAGATGCTGGTCGACCCGCTGCTCCAGGAACGATACGTCGAGCATCTCGGGAAGCTGATTGAACTGGCCGATCTGGAGGTCGAGCGCACCGCGCGCGAAGCTCCGCAGTTCCACTCGGCCGCCCTGCTCTACCAGCGCCATTTCCGGGAATGTCTCGAGGTCTTCGACCGGCAGTATGGGCGGAACATCATCCGCGGATTCCGTGAGCTGCAGGACGCCGGTTACCTCGAGATCATCACCTGCTGCGCGACCCACGGCTATCTGCCGCTGATGTCGAACGAGACGGTCAAGCGTGCGCAGATCCAGATCGCCCGCGCCAACTACATCAAACACTTCGGCCGGCCGCCGCGCGGCATCTGGCTCGCTGAGTGCGCCTTCAATCCGGGTGATGACCGCTACCTTCGCGAAGCGGGGATCGACTTCTTCATCGCGGATGCCCACGCGATTCTCTATGGCCATCCGCGACCACGGCGGGGCATCTACGCGCCGGTGATCACCGACCACGGCGTCGCGGTCTTCGCCCGGGACACCGAGACGAGCGAACAGGTCTGGAGTTCAGAGATCGGTTATCCGGGCGATCCGGACTACCGCGAATTCTACCGTGACCTCGGCTACGATGCCCCCGACTACGACTATATCAAGCCCTACCTGCACGACGATGGAGTCCGGCGCAACATCGGCATCAAGTACCACCGGATCACGGGTAAGGTGCCGCTCCACGAAAAGGCGCCCTATGTGCCGGAATGGGCGCGCGGCAAAGCCGCGCAGCACGCCGGCAACTTTCTTCTCAACCGCCAGCAGCAGGCACGCCACCTGCGTGAACACCTCGGGCGCGAACCGTTGATCCTCGCCCCCTATGACGCCGAGCTCTTCGGACACTGGTGGTTTGAAGGACCGCAGTTCCTCGACAACCTCTTTCGCCAGCTCCACTTCGATCAGCAGGAGATCGTCCCGATCTCTCCGATCGACTACCTGACCATCTTTCCCGAGAACCAGCGGCAGACCCCTTCCCACTCATCCTGGGGCGCGGAAGGCTACAACCGGGTCTGGATCAATGCCCAGACCGAGTGGCTCTACGTGCATCAGCACGCCGCAGAGCGGCGCATGGCCGAACTGGCGAGCCGTTTTCCGGATGCGGACGGACTCCGGCAGCGGGCGCTCAATCAGGCCGCCCGTGAGCTGCTGCTCGCCCAGTCGTCCGACTGGGCCTTCATCATCACGACGGGGACGATGGTGCAGTACGCCATCAAGCGGTTCAAGGATCACATCCATCGCTTCACCAGACTCTATGAGATGCTCAACGCCGGGGAGATCGACGAGGCGTGGCTGCTCGAGGTCGAAGGGCGCGACACGATCTTCCAGGAGATCGACTACCGGGTCTATGGGTGGAGCGGCCGCTGAAGCCGGCGCGCCGGCGCTCGGCCTGGCCAGGCAGCATCTGGGGCGGGCGAAGGGGCGGAAAAACTTGGTAAATATTGGCTGATGGTGGAACTTCTCATGCCAAACGGCGGTGAGAGGGTCTATAATCCGCACCAGAGTGTAATCACTATACCGTACATACTAAACCAACACGGGAGGCATGCGCATGAGCAGTTCAGATGAACGGCGCGATCCGGCAGAGAAGCCGAGCGTATCGCGGCGCAATTTTCTCAAAGGGACGGGAGTCGCCGGGGTTGCCCTGACGATTCCGCTCGCTCCCGGAGCCGAGGCGAGGGCTGGCGTGCCAGCGGCGCCGGTCATCGGTCCGGAGAAGAGCAAGATCACCCTCAACGTCAACGGGACCGCGCGTTCGCTCGAGGTCGAGCCACGAGTGACACTGCTCGACGCCCTGCGGAACGATCTCGATGTGACCGGAGCGAAGCGGGTCTGCGATCGGGCGACCTGCGGCGCCTGCTCGGTTATTCTCGATGGAAAACTGGTCTACGGCTGCTCGGTCCTGGCGATCGAGGCCCAGGGACGGAAGATCGAGACTGTCGAGAGCCTCGCCAGCAATGGTCAGCTCCATCCGGTGCAGAAGGCCTTCGTCGATAACGATGCCCAGCAGTGCGGATTCTGCACCCCGGGTTTTGTCATGGCCTGCAAGTCGCTGCTTGATCATCATCCGGAACCGTCGGCTGAGGATATCAGGATGGGACTGGGCGGCAACCTCTGCCGCTGTGGAACCTATGTCGGAATCAAGGCAGCGGTGGCTCAGGCAGCGACCGAATTGAAGAAGACGAGAGGGAAAGGGGGCCGACGCAATGGCTGAATACAAGTGGCCTGAAGAGAGCAAGCGTAGATATATCGGCAAGCGGATCTCGCGGATCGATGGTCCGGACAAGGTGAGTGGGCGTGCCAAATACACCTTTGACATCAACCGCCCAGGGATGCTCTTCGGAAAAGTGCTCCGATCGCCCCACGCCCACGCCAAGATCGTCAGCATCGACACGAGTGCGGCGGAGAAGATGCCGGGGGTGAAGGGCGTCCGGATCATTCAGGGACCGGGCACCGAGATCCAGTGGGCACTCGACGAGATAGCCATTGTCGCCGCCGTTGACGAAGGAACAGCCGAAGATGCGGCACGGGCCATCAAGGTCACGTATGAGGTGCTGCCGCACGTTGTGAACGAACGTGATCTGGGGCGTGTACCAGCCGCCAACCGGCGCCCCCCGACCGAACAGACAAAGGGTGAGCCGGATGCGGCATTCAGCAACGCCGAGGTGATCGTCGAAGATGTCTATGGTAATGACGTGATCACCCACTGCTGCCTCGAGACTCACGGTGTGGTAACCGAATGGCAGGGGCCGAGCAATGTTCTTCTCCACCAGTCGACCCAGTCGATCTCGAGCGTGGGCGGAGAGATGGCGCGGGCGCTCCAACTGCCGGCTGGGAGCGTCGAGGTAAAGATGGATCACATTGGCGGTGGATTCGGGAGCAAGTTCCCGGTCGATCGCTGGGGAGTCGAAGCGACCAAGCTCTCGAAGCAGCTTGGTGGAGTGCCGATCAAGCTGATGCTTGAACGTGACGCGGAGCTGGCCGTCGCCGGCACCCGCCCCTCGGCCTACGCCAAGGTGAAGGTTGGAGCGAAGAAGGATGGCACTCTCGTCGCCTGGCAATCCGAGTCTTGGGGCAGTGGCGGTGTCGCGGGCACCGGTATGCCACCTTACCCTTATGTCTGGCAGTTTGCCAACCAGAAGACCCGCCACCACAGCATCTCGACCAACAATGGCCCGCAGCGGGCGTGGCGCGCGCCGAACCATCCCCAGGCCTGCCTGGTGACGATGGGGGCGCTCGAGGATCTCGCCGCCAAGATCGGCATGGACTCGCTCGATTTTGTCCTCAAAAATATTGAGCTGACCGGCGTCCGCGCCAACGTCTACAAGGACGAGCTGCTCAAAGCCGCGGAGATGATCGAGTGGAAGAAGATCTGGCGGCCACGCGGACAGGGCGGGGTTGGAAGCACCTCGACCATGAAACGGGGACTCGGCCTCTCACTCCACACC
>JBEAVZ010000323.1:0-24887 GCA_041160645.1 Acidobacteriota bacterium | reverse complement strand
ACTACCCGCTCGGGCGGTCGACGCCAGCCGATTGGCCGGTCAGGGCGAGAGAGCCGATATTTGACAGGGTATGCGCCGCCAGCCTATAAAGAAATGGTGTTCTCCGGCCGCCATCACGGGTCACGCGATCGCCCGCGCAATTTTGGCGCGGGTGTTACCAGGCGGGCGTGGTGAGGCGCAGCAAAATAATGGCGCGAGATGCAGATGCCGGCTAACTGAAATCGACTTTGGACAGACAGATGGAAGGACGGTAAGGATGACTTTCCTCGAGCGGATCAACGAAGACCTGAAGAATGCGATGAAAAATAAGGAGGCCGACCGGCTGTCGACCTTGCGGATGGTCAAGACCGCCCTCAAGAACCGGGAGATCGAGAAGATGGCTCCTCTCGAGGACGCGGAAGCGATCAAGGTCCTGCAGACCCTCGTCAAGCAGCGTCGCGACAGTGCGGAGCAGTATCGTCAGGCGGGTCGCCAGGAGCTGGCCGATCGCGAGGTGGCGGAGATCGCGATGATCGAGGACTACCTGCCGGCGGCCGTCGATGAAGCGACAATTGCCCGTCTGGTCGATGAGACCATTGCCGAGGTCGGCGCGACCTCGGCCAAAGAGATGGGACTGGTCATGAAGGGGGTCATGGCGAAACTGGCGGGTCAAACGGTGGATGGCAAGGTCGTCAATCAACTGGTGAAGGCGCGTTTGGGCTGATCGTGGAGCGCCGATCCTTTCCCGGCTGATTTATTCCCAGTTGGTCAGTTGGTAGGTTCATTTAGTTGATTTAGTTGGTTTAGTTGGTTTATTTGATTGAATGGAGCGCGACAAGCGGCAATGAAGCAGTTTCTGTGGCTGGCAAGCATGGTTCTGTGTCTGGCGGCAATGCGCGATCTCTTCCGGACGCCGCGCGACTGGGCGACACGGGTCGTCTTGATTCTGATCATTCTGGTGCCGTTCGTTGGGGCAGGACTCTACTTTTTTGCCCTCCGTGACCGTCGACCGTCGTGACCGGTATTCTGTCTCTCCGACTCGGTAAAAATGTTTAGCAGCTGAGGGGCGCGTGGTTTTCAGGAACCACGCGCCCTTTTGGTATTTCTGACCTGGCTGACGGAAGTGTCAGTGATGGTCTGATGTCGATCTGGTCAGATCTGCAGCCATTCGCTGAGAATCCGGAGTTCGAGCAGGTCGGTCGGCGGGGCCGCCGGACGCTGACCGCGGAGGATCTGGCGGGTCCATTCGCGCCAGGGCGGGGAGGTAATCGTCGCCGCCATCTTCTCAGCCTCATCCGTTCTGCCAAGTCGTTGCAGAGCGAGCGCGGCAAAGATTGGCCCGGCTGGGGAGGAGCTCTGACGGGGGGTGGCGACCCGTTCGAGCAGTCTGCGACCAATGTCTGGCCGGCGATCCAATTGAAACTGACTGGCGGCCAGCAACTCTTCGAGCCGTTCGTCGACATCCTCGGGATAGGGCTTGCCAACTCCAAGGTTCTCCGGCCAGCGCAGGGCTTCATCGAGCGCAGTGATGGCTGAAAGGTGTTGTTTGTCCCGGATATATTTGAGCGCCATCCCAAGACAGGCCTCGCGATAGAGCGTACGCCCCTCGGTCGAGCCCTCGTAAGGAAGAATTTTGAGGTTCGCAAGGAGCTGGGTCGCCTGGCTGAACTGCCGGGTGACGATGAGGGTGCGGGCATAGAGGATGCCGATCTTGTAGTTGCGCGGATCGGCCTCGAAATAGCGCTGGGCGACGTCGCGGGCGAGGTCCGGCTGGGCCGGTGACGCGTTGAGATAGTGCTCGATGAGAAATTTGCCGTAACGCCATTCACGTGGATCGCGACCGGCCGCGTTCAGGACGTCGGGCAGCGGATCGGCGCCCGCCCGCCCCGCGCCAGTGGCGGCGATGAAGGCGGCGCGGCTGGCGTAGAAGGGGGCGTAGTCGGGACGGTTGCCGCAAGCGGCGAAGAGTTGCCCAGCCTCTTGCGGACGTCCAAGGCTCCAGTTGAGCAGGGCGAGGTAGTAGCGGGGCTTCCAGGGACCATCCTTCTCTTTGTCGCGACCGATCACCCATTCGAGGACGGGCGCCGTCTCGGGGCGAAAGGGGAAGACGAGTCGGGGCGAGAGACGGTCGGCGGCGGCAAGGAGACGGTCGGCGTCCCCGCTCTGCTGTTGATGGCTGAGCCAGGCGCGCCAGTAGGCGATCTCGGGGTGGTCAGGAGCCAGCGCGAGCAGGTCGGCGCTCTCGCGGTAGAGCTTCAAACCGGCATACCAGATCGCCATCTCCAGCCAGGTCTCGTGGGGCATCTCATTGCGAATCAATCGACCGACAGCGAGACGGTCAGCGGGGCTCGCGCTGAGCAGGCTCTTCTCGAAACGAACGAGATGGTTGAGAGGGTCGATGGCCAGAATGCGCGCCTGGGCATCCTGCGCCGCGCGAGGTTGCCGGCTGAGGCGGGCGACGACCGCCCGGATCTGCCAGGCCTCGAGATTCTGCTGATTGACGTCGAGAGCTTTGTCGCCATAGTCGCGGGCCCGGTCGAGGTCGCCCTCGCGGAGATAGAGTCTGGCCAGCTCGGTGTACGCGGCGTGTCGAAATTCAGTCGACTGGGCCGCGATCTCGAACCCGTCCCGCGCGTCGTATGGTTTGGCAAGGGCGGCGCTGGCCAGCCCATAGTAGTAGTTGGCGGCCGGATCGTAGGTGTCGATGGCGAGCGCACGTCTGGTCAGCTCACGCGCTTCAGGGTAGCGCATCGAGCGATATTCGATGAGGGCAAGGTCGACCAGCGCCGGGGCGTAGTGGGGATCGAGGCGCAGGGCCGCGTCGAGACGCTGCCGCGCCTCTTCGAAGTGGCGCTGGCGGATCAGCTCCCGCCCCTGGAGAGAGAGTCCGTAGACCGAGTTCCAGTCGAAGCCGGTCGGCATGGCGAGGGGGCGATCGAGCGCCTCTTCGCGCTGATCGGTCCGGTAGACAAGGCGGTTTCCGCCAATCCGGACCACCAGTTCACGCCCCGCCGGGACGGCTGGCAGCGTATCGTGAAAGGTCTGGAGTGGTCGCAGGCTGAGTCGCTTCGAATAGATCTTCTCATCGCCGGCAAAGACCTCGACCTGTTCATTGACTGATCGGACAGGAGAGAACCAGAGCTTCCAGCCACCCTCCTCTTTGCGGAGATTGAGCGCTCCCAGATCATTGGCCCGGACCATTCCCTTCGTTCCGCGAACCGGGAACCAGAACTCGGTCCAGCGATCCGCGGCGTAGGGCGCAAAGCCACGGTGTTTGAAAGGGGTCCGGCTGCTCTGCTCGGCCGCCTGGTTGAAGAGGCGTCCCGACTGGACCTCGACATACTGGCCGTCCCGGTCGGTGAGAAGCTTCTCCCAGATCATCCCCTGCGGAGAGAGCCCCCAGATCCAGATCTTCTTGCCTGGCTTGTCGTCGCGGGTCGAGTAGCGGGCCATGCCGAAATCATCGTCGTGCCAGTATCCACCGTAGAAGTCGGTGTGCTGGCCGAAGACATGGTAGGACTTGTAGCTTCCGAAGTCGTTCTTTTCGTAGAATGAGAGGTCGCGTCCGGTGGCCGGGTCGATCGGCCACGGACTGACCTCACCACCGTGCCCGATGGCGTGCGTGCCGGGGAAGATGAACTGCAGGTTGCCCGCCGACTTGATACCGACATTCATCCACGTGTAGTAGGCCTGCTCGAGCGGCGTGGCGTTGAACCAGAACGATGTCGTCGTAAAGAAGGCCTCGTCGGGCGCAAGCCGGACTTCGAGCCGCCAGGGCGTGCGGGTCAGCAGATCGAGCACGCCGATCAGGCAGCTGACACTCCCATCCGCGTTGGTCCGGACCAGGTAGTCGACCGGCGTGGCGGTGTTGGGCGTATGGCCGATGATGCCGTAGTTGGCCTCGATTCCGCCGCTCGTCCACGGGCCGCGCATGGCAATGTCGCGAAACTTGACCACCTGATTGTTATAAATGAATGGACGCCCGGTCGACTTCTCGATCGCCGTCCAGATCTTGCCGCCAATCTCGGGAAGAATGAGAACGCGAATGTAGTCGTTCTCGAGCTCGACCACCGTCCACTCCTTCTCGACCGGGGTGTCGGTATACTGATCGAAGCGGTAGTAGGGATAGATCTTCCCCATCACCGCGACCGGATTCGGATCACCAAAGGGATAAGTGGTGAAGACCTTGCGGTATTCACGAATATTGACCTTGCGGTTGCCATTCGGCTGGGCGAGAGCCGTCGTGGCGGAGATGAGGAGACAGATGATGATCGAGAGAAGCGGACGCATTGGCATGACCTCCTGAAATTTGTCGTGGGAACGATCGACACCCTGATTTTATTAAGTTAGCCGCAAAATGGAAATATGGGGTTATAATCACTGACTCTTTCAGCCTATGAAACTTGGCGCCGAACAGACAGCAATCATTGAATCCGCTCCGGCGGGCCGAATCTTTCTGCGCGGGATTGCCGGAACCGGCAAATCGACGACGGGAGTGCAGCGGATGCGCTACCTGCTTGAAGCGGGAGTGCCCGGCCACTCGATCCTCGTCCTCGTTCCGCAGAAGAGGCTCGCGCAACCCTATTACGCCGAAATTCGCAATCCGGCGCGGCAGGCCGGAGCGGAAGTGACCGTGGCGACGCTCGGCACGCTTGCGCGCCGGATGGTCGACCTCTACTGGCCACTGATCACCAACCGGCTCAGCCCGTCATTTCCCAATCGGCGCCCGAAGTTTCTCTCGCTCGAGATGGTTCAGTACCTCATGTTTCGACTGCTCGAGCCGGAGGTCGAGGAGAAAGACTACTTCAACAGCGTGACGATCACGCGGGCCCGCCTCTTCAGCCAGATCGCCGACAATCTGAACAAATCGGCCGTGGTCGGATTTCCGCACACCTCGATTGCGAGCCGACTGCGTGCCGCCTTCCCTGACGACCAGGAACGGCAACACATCTTCGACGACGCCCAAGCCTGCGCGAATCTCTTTCGGGACTATTGTCGCCGCTACAACCTGCTCGACTTCTCATTGCAGGTGGAGCTCTTCTGCCGTGAACTGTGGAACTTCGCCTCGCCGCGCCACGCGCTGGTTGGACGTTACCGCCACCTGGTCGTCGACAACCTGGAAGAGGACACCCCGGCGACGCATCGGCTGCTGCGCGACTGGCTTCCCGATTGCGAGTCGGCGCTGCTCATCTATGATGAAGAGGCCGGGTTCCGCCGCTTTCTGGGGGCGGATGAGCTGACGGCGCTCACGCTCCGCGAGAGCTGTGATCGCGAAGTGGTCTTTACCCGAACACGCGTCATGACCCGCTCGATGGAGGCCCTGCTCAGTGAGGTCTCGGGCGCGATCGGCGGAGAGTCTGCGCCGATCGCCCCGGCGAACCACGCCCGGATCCGGCGGGTTCTCGCTCATCCCACGGTCGCGCAGAGCCGGTTCCACACGCAGATGCTCGACTGGGTCGCCGAGTCGGTGGCGACACTGGTCCACCGCAGGAAGGTGCGGCCAGAGCGGATCGTCGTGCTCGCGCCATTGATGAACGATGCGCTGCGCTTCTCGCTGGTGAGCCGCCTCTCCGCGCAGGGGGTCGCGACACGGACGCTGCGCCCATCGCGCCCCCTTCACGACGAACCGGCGATCGGTGCGCTGGTGACGATTGCCAAGCTCGCCCACCCGGAATGGAATCTACGCCCACGCCACCAGGTCAGCGCGGCGGCGGTCACCCGCATGCTGATGACGGTCCTCGAGGGGGTCGATCTGGCGCGGGCATCACTGATCGCCCAGGTACTCTTTCAAAAGAGGTCTCTGCTGCCATTCGACCGCATCACCAATGTCGTTATGCGGGAGAGAATCACCGAGGTGCTGGGTGAGCGCTACGAGCAGCTTCGGGCTTGGATCGACGCCTACCGGGAGTCTGGGGGGCGGGACGTGCTGGACATCTTTCTGCGCCGTCTCTTCAGCGACCTGCTCTCGCGAGCAGGGTTTGGTTTTCATGCCGATCACGACGCGGTGCGGGTCATCTCCAATCTGATCGATTCGGCGCGGTCGTTCCGCCAGTCGATTGAACGGATCGATGGGCGGCTCGACTCGGCTTATGAGTACATCAGAATGGTCGATGAAGGAATCCTCGCCGACCAGTATGAATCGGCGCAACAGCTGAAAGAGACTCCGGCCGTGCTGATCGCCCCGGCCTACACCTTCCTGCTCAGCAATCGCGCGGTCGACTACCAATTCTGGGTCAACCTCGACAGTCCGGCCTGGAACCGTCGACTCTATCAGCCGCTGACCCAGCCCTATGTTCTGAGTGCCCAGTGGCCGAGCCATGAGCGCTGGACCGATCTCCACGAGCGCGAAGCGTCACGGGAGATGCTCCGGCGGCTGATCACCGGGTTGCTCAAGCGGTGCCGGCGCCGGGTCTACCTCGGCTTCAGTCGCTATGATGAACGGGGCTATGAGCAGATCGGCGAACTGCGCGTAATCTTCGACTATATCCTGCGCGGCCTCGCCGCCAATCCGCTGGCGGCGGCGGGACAGGAAGAGTTGGACGCGGGGGAGACTGCCGCGCCGGATGGTACGCCAGAAGAACCTGCGGGATCAGAGGGGAGTTTCGCGTGAGTCGTCCGCTGCCGCAACCACGACCGAGTCAGGCCCGGATTCTCGCCTATGGTGGCGGGCGGATGGGCGTCGCCGCCGTGCCGGGAAGTGGCAAGACGTGGACGCTCTCGCTGCTCGCGGCCAGACTGGTGCGGGAGCGCCCCCTGGAGCGCGGGCAGCAGATCCTGGTCGTGACGCTGGTCAATGCCGCGCGGGGGAAGTTCGAGCAGCAGGTGCGCGAATTTCTGGGCGATGAGAGCCTGGGCACACAGTATCGGGTGCGGACTCTGCACGGATTGGCGGTCGACATCGTCGCCGAGCGGCCCGGGCTGGTCGGTTTGACCGACGACTTTCAGATCATCGACGAGACGGAGTCGCTCGAGATCATCCGGGATGGCTTGCAGGCCTGGTTCAGTCCGCGCCCCGATTTTGGGCGCGAGTATCTGACGGAGGCCCAACGTGACAAGGACGCGGCGCTGCGGAAGTGGCGTGAAAATGCGGTGACGATCGCTGGTGATTTCATCAAACGGGCCAAGGACTTCCGGGTCCAACCGGCAACCCTGCGTGATGCGTTGCGGGACTATCCGCGCCTGCTCCCGCTGGCCGAGATGTGCACCAGCGTCTATGAAGCCTATGAACGGGGGCTGCACTATCGTGGCAGCGTCGATTTTCAGGATCTGATCCGACTGGCCCTGCAGGCGCTGGAGGCCGACGCCGATTTTCTCGCCGAATTGCGGCGGCGCTGGCCGATCATTCTTGAAGATGAGGCCCAGGACAGCAGCAAGTTGCAGGAGGAGATTCTGCGGACGCTGGCCGGTGAGGCGGGGAACTGGGTGCGGGTTGGAGATCCGAACCAGGCGATCTACGAGACGTTCACGACCGCCAGCCCGGAGTTCCTCCGCCATTTCCTGACCGAGCCGGAAGTAGTGGCGCAGGAGTTGCCGGAGAGCGGGCGGAGTGCGCCATCGATCATCGCGCTCGCCAACCGGCTCATTACGTGGTCGGAGAACCATCCGGTCGAGCCATTGCGCGAGCGGCATCCGCTCACCCTTCCCCTGATCGCCCCGCTGGCGACTGGCAATCCGGAAGATCGCCCTGGCAACATCCGCGTTCTGCTCGAACGAAAGATGACCTCGGACGAGGAGCGTGAGCTCATTGTGCGCGAACTGGCGGAGTGGGTTCCAAAGAACCGTCAGTCGACGGTGGCGGTTCTCGTACCAAACAACAGCTCGGGCAGCGAGATGAGTCAGCTGCTGCGCCGGCAGGCGGTTCCGTTCATCGAGATCCTCAAGACGACCACCTCGACCAGGCAGGTCGCCGGTACGCTCTATCGCGTCCTCAACCTGCTCGCCGTCCCAACCGAGAGCGGCGCCCTCGCCGAGGCTTTCATCTGCTGGCGGCGTGACGAACGGGAATCACCCGTCGTGCAGGAGCTGGCGGCGCAACTGCGGCGCATCCAGCGGGTCGAACAGTATGTCTCGCCGCGCGATATCGACTGGCTGCGCGACTTTGCGCTGAAGGGAGTCGACCCGGAACGGATTGAGCTGCTGCAGGGCTATCGTGATCATATCGTCGTCTGGCAGCAGGCGACGCTGCTGCCGATCGATCAGCTGGTGTTGACGGTCAGCGGTGATCTCTTTACCACCCCGGCAGAGATGGCCACCGCCGGGTCGATCGCGATCCACCTGCAGTCGATGAAACATTCCGCGCCGGAGACGGAGCTGATCGACTATGTCGGCGAACTGAAGGCGATCGCGCAGAATAAGCGGAAGTTCATCGGACTTGGAGAAGACGACAACCAGTTCGATCCATCCCGCTATCCGGGCCAGGTCGTGGTAATGACGCAGCACGGCGCCAAGGGTCTCGAATGGGATCGGGTCTATCTGACCTCGGTCAACAACTACGACTTTCCCTCGGCCGATCCGTTCGATCGCTACCGGGGTGAACCATACTACAGCCGCGACTCACTCAACACCTCCGCCGAGGCCATGGCCCAGTTGAAGGCCCTGATCAGTGGCGAGAGCTACGTGGAGGGTCAGGCGACGATCGAATCGCGGGTCGATTATGCCGCAGAACGATTGCGTCTGCTCTATGTCGGCATCACCCGGGCACGCCGCGAACTGATCATCTCCTGGAATACCGGACGAGGTGGCGATCTGCGTCCGGCCCGACCGTTGCATATGCTCAAGTCAGCGATTGAATCGGCGTCTTGAACCGTTTCTCTTCTGATGATCGTCTATGCTTAAAGACCCTTGCTTAATGACCCTTGCTTAATGACCCTTGCTTAATGACCCATGCTTAATGACCCATGCTTAATGATCTGATACTGAGCCAGAGTTCACTCCAGGACTATGTCGACTGTCCACGTCGCTTTGAACTGCGCTACCTGCTCGATCTGCGCTGGCCGGCCTTTGAGACGCCACAGGCGCTCGAGCTGGAGATGAGCCAGCAGCGGGGTCACGACTTTCACCACCTGCTCCACCAGCACGCGATGGGCGTGGCGGCGGAGGTTCTCGAGTCGACGATCGAGGATCCAACCATCCACCGCTGGTGGCGAAACTACCTCGCGTGGCAGGAACGGAATCTGCCAACGCAGCGGCAAGCGGAACTGACCCTGACGACCTCGCTCAGACTGCGGGGGGATGGATCGACGCTGCTCGCGGCAAAGTATGACCTTTTGACACGACTGGCGGATGGAACAATGCTGATCATCGACTGGAAGACGGGACGTCCGCAACGACGCGCGATTCTCGCCAACCGTCTGCAGACGATCGTCTACCGATACGTCCTCACCCGCGCCGGAGCCTGGATGAATGGCGGCCAGCCGGTCGCGCCCGAACAGATCCGGATGATCTATTGGTTTGCCGAGGATGGCTCGACGGTGGAACTGGCCTACAGCGCCGAACTGCAGCAAGCGGATGAAGAGCGGCTTCAGGCGATCATTGGCGAGATGTATGAACGGTTCGAGTTCCCGCAGGTGAGCGACGAGCGGGTCTGTCGATTCTGCATCTACCGAACCCATTGTGCCCGGGCGGTCGAACCGGCGACTCTCGACGAGTGGGCGGCAGAGGGAGACGATGACAACCTGCCCGTCTCGATCAGTCTGGATGACCTCGAGGAGATCTCTCTCTGATGGGCGGAGCGATTGGTCGAGGTATGCACTGGCAGATGAGGCCTCCCCTGACGGTCCCGGATGGGCTGCGCCAGCTGGTAGGCGGAGACGCACTGGTCGCGGAGAGGCTGCTTCGTCTTGGGCTGACTGGCGAGGCGGACGTACGCGCATTTCTCGACCCTGACCACTACCTCGAATCATCCCCCTTTGAACTGCCCGATCTGGCGCTGGGCGCGGAACGTCTTGCGGGGGCGATTCGCAGTGGCGAGAAGATCCTCATCTGGGGGGACTTCGATGTCGACGGCCAAACGGCCAGTGCGCTGCTCTTCACGGCGTTACGCGAAGCCGGGGCCAATGTTGAGTACCACATCCCCCTCCGGCATGGCGAAGGGCATGGCATGTCCCTGCCGCGGTTGCAGAGCTGGCTCGCACGGGACATCAAGCTCATTGTCACCTGTGACACCGGAATCAGCTCGCACGAGGCGGTCGAGATGGCGCGGCGGAGCGGGGTCGAGACGGTGATCACCGACCATCATCTGCCGGGTGAGACTCTTCCGCCGGCGCTGGCAGTGATCAATCCGATGAGACTTCCGGCGGGGCACCGCTTACGCGACCTGCCTGGCGTTGGTGTCGCCTATCAGCTGATCCGGGGGCTCGGAGTGCAGTCCGGAACGGCGCGATTGCTCGACCTGGTCGCGCTCGGGATCGTCGCCGACGTGGCCATCCAGCGCCACGAGACACGCTATCTGCTGCAGCGGGGGATTGCGGAGATGCGGGTCACGGAGCGGGTCGGGCTGCAAGCGCTGATCGAGGTCGCTGGTCTTACGCCGCACCAACTCGATGAGGTGGCGATCGGCTTTGGACTTGGTCCACGGCTCAATGCACAGGGGCGGCTGGGTGACGCACGCGACTGTGTCGAACTGCTGACCACGACCGACCGGGGCCGGGCCTCCGAACTGGCATCCCAACTCGAGGGGATGAATGCCCAGCGTCGTCTCGAATCACGCCTGGTCGAAGAGAGCGCCGCCGCCATCCTCGAGCGGGATCCGTCGATTCTCGAGTACGCAGCAATCGTTGTGGCGCACCCTGATTGGAGCGGAGGAGTGGTTGGTATCGTCGCCAACCGACTCGCTGAAATCTACCACCGGCCGGTCATTCTGCTGGGTGAGAAAGATGGTGTACTGGCCGGTTCGGCACGCTCGGTCGCCGGTTGCAACGTAACCGAAGCCCTCTCTCAATGCGCCGATCTGCTCATCAGGTATGGCGGACACATCATGGCCGCCGGGCTGAGCCTTCGGGCAGAGAACCTCTTCGAGTTTCGCCGTCGTTTCTCGCGGGCGGTGCGGACGATGCGGGCCATCCAGCCCGGGCAGGAAGAACGGCCCTTGCTCGATATTGACGGGGAGGTTGGACTCGAACGGCTCGACCTTGGCTTTGCCAGTCAGATCGGCCGACTCGGGCCTTTCGGGAACGGCAATCCGGCCCTGACTCTCGTCACCCACGACCTGCGCCTCGTGCGCAAGAAGATGCTCGGACGACGGGGCGACCATCTCGAACTGCTGGTCGAAGACGCAGCCGGACGACGCCAGCGGGCTATCTGGTGGAGGGCAGGAAGCACCGAGCTGCCCGGCGGGCGCTTCTCACTCGCCTGGCGTCTGACCAGTCGCCGGCTTGATGCTGAACCACAGCTTCTTCTCGAAATTGTCGATCTGCAGCCGACTCAAACCACGCCGCTCGAAGCTGGCCAGCCGAATTCAATCGGAGCCGGGGAGCCGGGTCAGCCGGTCACACAGGATCTTCGTCAGGTCGACGATCCAGCCGGGAGATTGGGAGAGATTCTCGTCGTGCTTCCCGGCGCCATCATCTGGAACGAGGGCGACCCTGGCGTCCCGGGCCGCCGCCGCCACGAACTGGGTCCGGCAGCGGCGCTGATCATCTGGACCACTCCGCCCGGACCGGCTGAACTGCAGAGTGCGCTCGCCAGAGTCTCTCCAGAGCGGGTGATTATCTTCAATCAATCACCTCCCGCGATGCCAACCGAGCTCTTCCTGCAGCGGCTGGGTGGACTGCTCAAATTTGTCATCGGAAAACGGGATGGGGTGACTTCGATCGACGAGCTGGCCGGCGCCCTGGCGCAGCGGTCGGCGGCGGTCCGCTATGGGCTCGAATGGTTTGTCGCCAATGAACAGATCTCACTCGAAAAGCGGCGTGATGGAGTGATCAGGATTGAACGCGGCTTGAGTGGCCGCTCGGACCACAGGCCGGCCATCGAAAAGCTGCTCCGGGCGACGCTTGATGAGACGGCCGCCTACCGCCGGCAGGCGCGGTGCGCTACCCCGTCGTCCTCGTCTGTGGATCCGGCGCCCGAGGCCCCTGCGCCTGAGAACTAGAGGCGCGGCGTAACCAGCCCCTTCTGGTCCTGATACTTGCCGGCGCGGTCAGCATACGAGACTTCGCAGTCCTCATCCGATTCAAAGAAGGTCACCTGGGCGACCCCTTCATTGGCATAGACGCGAACGGGCAGATCGGCTGAATTGGAGAATTCGAGCACGAGCCGGCCGCGCCAGCCCGGTTCGAGGGGGGTGGTGTTGACGATCAGGCCACTCCGCGCGTAGGTCGATTTGCCCATACAGAGCCCAATCACGTTGCGCGGAATATTGAAAGTTTCAACCGTCACGCCCAGCGCATACGAGAGTGGCGGCAGCAGCCAGTACTGCGAGCCATCGGTCGCCGTCCGCAGTGGCGCTTCGATCAGAGAACTCTCATCGAAGTTCTTCGGATCGATCTCGGCGCTGACGATTGGCGAAAAGACGCGAAACCCATCCGCCGCCAGGCGCAGGTCGTATCCATACGAGGAGACACCCGCCGAAATGATGCGACGGCCATCGACTGAGCGGATCAACTGCTCCTCAAACGGGGTGATCAGGCTCTGCTCTCGACACATCCTGACAATCCAGCGGTCCGATTTGACACTCACGATTTCGGAATCTCCTTAGTGGCGTTATGGCGCTACGAAGTCTAGCCGAACCCGGAGCACCCCGCAAGCACCATCACCAGCTTGACACTCTCCCGCGCCATTTCTATAATCCGCCTGATTCGCAAACATTTCTCTAGTGAAATCAGCACGTTACACAACCACTTCGGCCTTGGATGCGGGAGGAGCCATGATCAAGCTCGATATCATCAACAGGATTTCCGAAAAGACAGGTGTTCAGAAGACCAAGGCGGAGGCGGCAGTCGAGGCGCTCTTCGACTCGATGAAGCGGGCGATGCAGCGCGGTGAACGGATCGAGCTGCGCGGCTTCGGCGTCTTTGTCGTCAAGCCCCGCAAACGTGGCATTGGGCGCAATCCCCGCACCGGCACCCAGGTCGCCATTCCCGAGGGCAAGACGATTCGCTTCAAGCCCGGGAAAGACCTCCAGTCTAAAGATCCCTCGACCAGAGACGCCACGTCCTGACCAAAGCAGGGGTAACCAGTGATTCCCGAACTGCGGCAGCGCTTCAATCAGGATTTCAGCGCCGAACGCTACCGACAATTTTTGGATCTACTCGAGTCGGAGGTTGGAGCCAGGATTGGCTTCCGCCCCTGTGAGACGCCCGTCTTCCTGACCGTCGAGATGATCGAAGAGCTGGTGGCCGCTTCTCTCGGCATCATCTCGCAACTCGACACGCCCGATTACCGAACACTCTCTGCCCGTTCCATCCCGGATGAGTACCGCGCGCCAGGCGAGGGAACCCATCCCCATTTCGTCCAGATCGATTTTGCGCTCTGTACCAACCCGGAGGGACGGGTCGTGCCGCGCCTGATCGAATTGCAGGGATGTGCGTCACTCTATGCTTATCAACACATTCTGGCCCAGTGTTACCGGCGCGTCTTCGATCTCGATGGGCTGACGCATCTGCTCGGAGAGCTTGGTGAGGCCGACTATCTGCGCCACTTTCGTGAAACGATCTGCGCTGGCCACGATCCGGAGCAGGTCGTGCTGATGGAGATTGAACCGCGCGGACAGAAGACGCTGCCCGACTTCCTGGCAACCGAGAAGCTGCTCGGGGTTCGACCAGTCTGCATCAGCGACCTGAAAAAGAGAGGGCGGAAACTCTATTACGAACATGGCGGAAGGGAGATCGCCATCCGCCGTCTTTATAACCGGGTCATCATCGATGAACTGGTCCGTCGCGAGATGCGCCTTCCTTTCGATCTGCGGGAGGAACTCGATGTCGAATGGGCCGGTCATCCTAACTGGTACTTTCGCTGGAGCAAATTCTCGCTGCCGCACCTCAACCATCCGGCTGTCCCGCAGGCGTGGTTTCTCGATCAGCTGAGCGGCGAACCGACAAATCTTCCCGAACTGGTTCTGAAACCACTCTTCTCGTTTGCGGGGGCCGGGGTCAAGGTGGCGCCAACAGCGGCCGATCTGGCCGCGATACCGCCCGATCGGCGCGGTGAATACCTGCTCCAGGAGAGGGTCGAATATACCCCGTTGATCAGAACCCCCGATGAACCGAGCCGGGTCGAAGTGCGAGTCATGATCCTCTGGCCCGAGAATGGGCGCCCGATCCCCATGACGACCCTGACGCGGCTCAGCAAAGGTCTTCTGATGGGAGTCAATTTCAATATGAATAAGACGTGGGTCGGATCATCGATCGCGTTCTATCCTTCCGGACCACTCCGGAACCCATCACCCGAGCGCACCACCGCACCGCGCGGCGCCAGTTGAGGAGGTTATTTGCGCGTTCTGGCGATCGATTACGGAAGCAATGCGGTTGGTCTCGCGATCTGTGACGAGCTTCAGCTGACGACCCGTCCACTGGCCACGATTCGCCGCAAGAGTGGACGGCGTGTCGATCTCCCGCAGGAGATCCGGCGTTATGTCGAGCAGTACGAGATCGCGACGCTGGTCATCGGGATGCCGCTGAACATGGACGGTTCGCGTGGTGAGGCGGCGCGGCGCGTCGAGCGATTCATCGCCACGCTCCGCTCAGTGGTCTCGATTCCGATCGAGACCATCGACGAGAGACTGACCTCCCGCGAAGCTGATTCGCGCCTCCGTGCCGCCGGTCTGGGCGACCGTGAGCGGCGCGCAAAATCTGACGAATATGCCGCTGTCATCATTCTCGAGGATTTTCTAGCCGCCGCGATGCGGCCGCACCCCACCGATTCTTTAGATCAGGTTGAATAGAACCATGCGTACCAAGACCAGGAAGAAGTCCCGTGTTATCCTGCCCCAGCTTGTCATCCTGTTGCTGCTCATCAGTGGCGGATGGTACTGGCTGAACAGCCAGATCAACCAGCCCCACGCCCACCCGGCCGCGGCGCGGATCGTGACGATCACCCCGGGGACCAGTCAGCAGCAGATTCTGCGTCAACTGGAGAATGAGGGGATAATCCAATCGAACCTGCCACTCAGGCTATGGCTGCGGACTTTTGGACGAAATCTGCGTCTGAAGGCTGGGGACTACCGGTTCCCCTCACCGATCTCGGCCCGCGAAGCCGTCGAACTGCTGGCGCGCGGGCAGATCGCCACCCGGACGGTCACCATCCCGGAAGGGTACAATCGTTACGACATAGTCCGCGTGCTCGCCGATATTCCCGGGCTCCGTGAACCAGCGCCGACGACACCGGAGAGCCTCTTACCCCTCTTTGATCGTCCCGAGCTGATCGCCGATCTCGATCCGGAAGCCCGCAATCTCGAAGGCTATCTCTTTCCGGACACCTACGAATACACCACCCTGACCAAACGCGAAGAGATCGTCGAGATGATGGTCGGTCGATTCCGGCAAGTCTTCAACGAAGCGCTGCGTGGCAAGGCCAGGGAGAGGGGAATGACCGTCCGTCAGGCGGTCAGCCTCGCCTCACTGATTGAGAAGGAGGCCCGGGTCGATACGGAACGGGAGATGATCTCGGCGGTCTTCCATCGACGGATGCGCGAGAATGTTCCACTGGCCTGTGATCCATCGGTCATCTATGCCGCGCTGCTCGCCAACAAATATCGCGGCAAGATCTACCGCAGCGACCTCGATCGTGAATCCCCGTACAACACCTATCGGCAGGCGGGCCTGCCGCCCGGACCAATCGCCTCGCCCGGCAAGAGGTCCCTCGAAGCCTCGCTCAATCCGGCTCCGGTCGACTACCTCTACTTTGTCGTCGATGTGACCAAAAATGACGGATCGCACCTCTTTTCGACCCGTTCGGCCGATCATGAGGCGGCGGTCCGCCGGCTGCGCCAATTCGAACAAGAGTCGAAGAGATAATGGCGACCAGCCGGGAAGCCGCTTTTCGATGCCGCGCTTTGTCTTGCACCCAATCCGTCCCGTATACTTTTCAATGTCGGAACAAGTCAGGGTCAGGACGATGCGACAGCGTCTCCTGCCCACTGACAATTTAGCTGACAATTTAGACGAGGAAGAGGGATCGGTATGCCAACACATGAAGTAATGATCGAGATGGGATTCTCGTCGGCCCACGCCCTGCGCGGTTACCAGGGCAAGTGTGAGAATACCCACGGCCACAACTATCGCGTCGAGGTCTATGTCCGTGGGAAGGAGCTTAACAACATCGGTCTCCTGATCGATTTCAAGGATCTCAAAGCCTCGACGAAGCGCGTTGTCGACTACCTCGATCACAAGAATATCAATGAGCTTCCCCCGTTCGACACCGAACTCAATCCATCCGCTGAAGAGATGGCTGGCTACTTTTACCGTGAGGTCAGTCGCGACGTCGATAATGAGCGGGTTCAGGTCTACAAAGTGCGAGTCTGGGAGACCGACACCTGTGTCGCGACTTATACAATTGACTAACATTGGCCACTCGCGGTGGCCAGACGGTCAGCACCACACCGGTCTGTGCCGGTGATCGTGACTGCTTCAAGAGGTAATTATGGCTGAGAAACAGATCAATCCAATCAACCTGCTCATCGACACCTTCTGGGCGCTTCTTCCCGAGAAGACCGCCGATGAGCTGGCCAATCTGAAGAAGTTCGCGCTCATGTCCGCCCGTGACACACTCAACTTTGTGGTCACCAAAGAGATCGAGTGGACCGACAAGCATCTCGAAAACGCCCGCAAGATGCGGGAGCGATACCAGCAGAACCAGCCAGGCGGGGCGGATGGAACTCCCGCGCAGGAGGCGCCCCGGGACTGATGAATCGACCTGATCTGCTCATCATCGGGGGCGGGGTGATTGGCTGTTCGATCGCCTGGCAGGCTGCCCGGCGCGGCCTGCGGGTGCAGGTGATCGAGCGGGGCGAGATTGGCCGGGAAGCTGTCTATGCCGCCGGCGGAATGCTGGCCCCGCTTGCGGAAGCAGATCGCGACGATCCGTTTCTGCGGCTCTGTCGCCAGAGTCGGTCTCTCTACCCGGGTTTTGCGAGCGATCTCTGCGCGGCGACGGGGATTGACGTTGAGTACCGTACTGAAGGGACCCTCTACCTCTCCCTGCAGAAGGATGATGACGAGGAGCTCGAGTCACGGTACCACTGGCAGAGTGCGGCCAGACTGAAGATCGAGCGGCTGACCGCAGCGCAGGTTCTGGCGGCAGAACCGGCCCTGAATTCGGCCGTGCGCTGGGCGCTTCGTTTTCCTGATGATCACCAGGTCAACAATCGCCGCCTGATTCGCGCTCTCCACGCGGCGGCGCTGGCGGCGGGAGTCGAGATCGTCACCCAGACGGCGGTGCTCAACCTCGTCTGCGCCGATTCGGCGACCGGTTCCACGGTGACGGGCGTCCTGACCGATCGGGGTCTATTCGAAGCCCCCCAGGTTGTGCTCGCGGCCGGCTGCTGGAGCGGTCAGATTCACGCGTCGAGCCCGGTTCTTCCCGTTCGCGGCCAGATGATCGCGGTGGAGATGGCCGCTCCGCTATTGCGCCACGTCATCTATTCTTGCCGTGGCTACCTGGTTCCCCGACTCGATGGCCGGGTCATCGCCGGATCGACCACCGAGCTGGTTGGCTATGATCGACGAACCACGGCGGGCGGGATGGCGACGATCATCAACAACGGCACCGAGATGATACCGTCATTCGCGACCCGCCCAATCATTGAGACGTGGGCTGGTCTGCGGCCACGGGTGGCCGATCAGCTGCCAAGTATCGGTCCGGATCCCCTTGTTGACGGGCTTTACCACGCGACCGGCCATTATCGCAACGGCATTCTTCTGGCGCCGCTGACCGGCCAGCTCATCGCCGATCTGGTGACGGGAAGTAAGCCGAGCTTCGACCTGGGCCCCTTCTCACCGGGCCGGCCAGTCAACTCAACTGTGGCCGCCTGAAATACCAAGGAAGAGAGCCAATCCAACGATCGTCTTCGCATCCCGGATCTCCCCGCGGCCAATCATGGCCTGCACCTCCCCGACACTAAAGCCCCGCAACTCTTCGATCACCTCGCCAAGATCGAGGGACTGATCGCCCGGCGTCAAACCGGTCGCCACAAAGAGATGGATCAGCTCATCACTGCTGCCGGGCATGGCGTAACAAGTGCCGAGCGAGTGCAACTGCTGCGCCGTATATCCGGTCTCTTCCTGCAATTCGCGCGCGGCACACTCCACCGGAGACTCGGTGGAGACCATCCGCCCGTTCTCTTCACTGCCGGAAAGGGTTCCGGCCGGCAGCTCCCAGATCGCCTCACCAGCCGGATAGCGATACTGCCGCATTAACAGTATTCGCCCGTCATCGAGAGAGGGGACGATGACACAGATTCCCGGATGACGAATCGTTCCGCGCGTCACACTCTCACCAGTTGTCTGGTTACTGATCGTCTCGCGGTTGAGAATCCAGCGCAGCTCCGCACCGTGGCGCGATGGACGCAGCTCACGGTAGACGGTCTCGACTTTCTGCCATTTGAAGTTCATTTTGATTGGTTCTTCATTCCGTTTCGATGAATGACCACCTGGCTGCGGCTTAACTTGCCGCCGTCTTATGCAGCGCCCGCGGGTGAGCACCGCCGTGACGATTGGACAGCCGCAGGGTGACCTTGATCTTTTGCCTTCTATCTTGACAAAGATGGTTCTTTAACACATCATCACAACTTGATTCAACAACGCTCTTTATATAATTGAACGAGTAGAGGCGCGATCTTCATCAGTATCTGATCCAAGGGAGCGAAGTCCCGACCATTTCAGTGAACGGGCCAGAAAAAGGGATAGATCGCCGAAGCCATCGTCATTCTTCGATATGACCGTGGCTGACTGTCGGGGCTAAATCCCCGAGGTTGTCATCGCTGGAAAGCGGTGGGGAGCTCTCGTAATCCAGAGTCATCAAGTCATTGCGACAACAGGCCGACTGGCCTGACGAGGGGTTAGCAGAGTTCACACTGCTAACCCCTTTTTCTTTTCCCACTCTTCCGTCTCCCTGGCAGCTCCGGTCACTGGGGCCACTGGTTCGCGGCGACGAGGTGGATGCAATTTGTTGAGTATTACATATGCTGGTAATGAAATTTGGCGGCACATCGGTTGAGGATTCGAGTGCGATTCGCCGTCTGATGGGCATCGTTGAACAGTTTATTGAAAGAAGGCCGATCGTCGTCGTCTCCGCCATGGGAAAGACGACCAACGGGCTCCTCGAGTGTGGGCGGCTGGCGGCGCAAGGCGAACTGCCCGGCGCCCGGGTGAGGCTGGATGGTCTCGCGACCCATCATCTGAGCACACTGGCGGAACTGGCCTCACCGGCCGAGGTGGAAACCGTGCAGCGCCAACTCCGGGAGCGTTTCGCCGGAATCGAGCAGCTCCTCACCGAGGTTGCTGCAGCAGGCCAGCTGACGCCGCGACTCTCCGACGCCCTCGCCGCCAATGGCGAGCTGCTCTCCTCGACGGTCGTCGCGGCCGCCTTTCGCGGCCAGGGACGCGGTGGCACCTGGGTCGACATCCGACCGGCGATGGTCACCAATGATGATCATACCCGGGCGGCCGTCCAGTTCGAGCAAAGTAATCCCCGTTTGAAGGAACTCTTCACCACAGCGCTCTCCAATGGAGGAGTGCCGGTCACCCAGGGATTCATTGGGTCGACGATCGATGGCACGACGACAACGATTGGACGTGGGGGCTCCGACTTTTCAGCCGCAATCATTGGTGCGGCGCTCGACGCTGAAGAAATTCAAATCTGGACGGATGTCGATGGTATCCTCAGTACCGATCCGCGCATCGTCCCCACGGCCGTCAAAGTGCGGACGATCTCTTTTGCTGAGGCCTCGGAACTGGCCTATTTTGGCGCGAAGGTCCTCCACCCAAGCACCTTGCTTCCGGCGATGAGCAAGGAGATTCCCGTTCTGGTCTGCAACTCGCGCCGCCCGGCGGTGAAGGGGACGGCGATCGTGCGTGAAGCTCCGGCCTCCCGGGCGCTGGTCAAGGCGATTGCCTTCAAACGTGGAATCACTGTTCTCAACGTCAGCTCGGACCGTATGCTGATGGCCCACGGATTCCTCGCCCGGCTCTTCGAGATCTTCAACCGCTACGAGACGCCGATCGATATGGTTGCGACTTCAGAGGTCAGTGTCTCGATGACCCTCGATGACACGAGAAACCTCGAACGACTCCTCCCCGAGCTGCGACAACTGGGTGAAGTGGTCATCGAACCGGATCAGGCTTTGATCTGCCTTGTCGGTGAGAACCTCAAGTTTATTCCGGGTGTGGCAGCGCAGATCTTTGGATCAATTACCGATATCAATGTCTCGATGATCTCTCACGGTGCCTCGGCGATCAATCTCAGCTTCATCGTCGATGGCAAGCACGTCGAGGATGCCGTGCGCCGTCTCCACGATCAATTCTTTCTTGATCCGGATCCGGAGACATTTGAGATTCCTGCGCCCGCACCGCAGCGCTGAACCTGGAGAAAGCTTTGAACATCGCACTGGTCGGTTATGGAAAGATGGGACGAATGATCGAGGAGGTGGCTATCGCCAGGGGCCACCGGATCGCGGCTCGTTTCGACATCGATAACAACGCGAATGGCGAGGGGCTGACCCCCGCCAATCTCGCCGCCACCGACGTCGCGATCGAGTTCTCGACCCCCGCGACGGTCGTGACGAACATCGCCCGCCTGCTCAGCAACTCTATCCCGGTTGTGGTTGGAACAACCGGCTGGTCCGAGCGGGCTGACGAGGTCCGTGAGCTGGTCAACCAGACGAATGGCTCCCTGGTTTATAGTCCAAACTTCTCACTTGGCGTCAACCTCTTTTTTCGCATTGTCGACGAGGTGGCCCAGCTTCTCGCGCCTCATGAAGAGTTCGATCCATTTCTATTCGAATCGCATCACCGGATGAAGAAGGATGCCCCATCCGGAACGGCGCTCAAACTGGCCGAGATCGTTCGTCGGAGCTATGGGGCACGGACACCGGATGCAGTCAGTCTGCGGGCGGGGCACATTCCCGGCACGCACGAACTTGGCTTCGACTCACCCGCCGAGACGATTCGGATCATCCACGCCGCCCGCAATCGTGAAGGTTTCGCCAGTGGCGCAGTCCGGGCCGCGGAACTGATTCGTGAACGGAAGGGAACCTTCGAGTTCTCCGAACTGCTCTTCACGGCTGGCTGAAGGTAGAGTTAAGAATTTAATCATGTCCTGGCGCGTCGCGACAACCATCTCGACACTGCGACCCAATCTGTTTAAGGAGAGATCATGAATACCAGATCAAACTTCAAGCTGACCGGCTGTGGGACGGCGATTGTCACCCCATTTCAGGCCGATGAATCGATCGATGAAGCAGCGCTGCGCCGCCTGATCGAGCACCAGATCGAAGGCGGAGTCGACTTTATTGTCGCCTGTGGAACGACCGGTGAGAGCGTCACTCTCAGCGAGAGTGAGCAGACGCGCATCGTCGCCCTGACCGTGGAGGCGGTCGCCGGTCGTGTGCCGGTCGTCGCCGGAGCTGGCGGGTACAATACTCGCGAAGTGATCGAGAAGATCAGACGTTACGAGGCTCTCGGCATCGAGGCGATCCTCTCGGTCACCCCCTATTACAACAAACCCACCCAGGAAGGACTCTACCTGCACTTCGAGGCCATTGCTGAAGCAAGTCGGCTGCCAATAATTCTCTACAATGTCCCCGGTCGAACTGGTTGCAATCTTGAACCGGCAACCGTCGTCCGGCTCGCCCAGCATCCGCGCATCGTCGCGATCAAGGAGGCCTCCGGCAATATCTCACAGATCGCTGAGCTGGCCGCCCTGGTCGATCCTGAATTTGCGATCTTCTCGGGTGACGACGCGCTGATTCTCCCCGTCGCGGCGCTCGGTGGAGTCGGGGTTATCTCGGTGGCCTCGAACCTGATTCCCCGCGAAGTCTCCGAACTGACACGCCTCAGCATAAGCGGGCAGCTCGACGCCGCCCGTGAGCTCAACCGCCGTCTGACTCCGGTCTTCAAGGCGATGTTCATCGAGAGCAATCCAATTCCCGTCAAGGCGGCTCTTGCCATGAACGGGATGATCGAGGAGATCTACCGGCTGCCGATGTGCCCGCTTGGTGAGGCCAATCGACGCCGACTCGAGGTGGTGCTGCAGGAGGCAGGTGTTCTCTCGCCAGTGGCCGTCGCCGCCTGATTATCCTCCCCAACTGCAGAATAGCCGGGAGTCGCTCAGGCTCCCGGCCGCCCGGGTAATTACTCTTCGACACAGATGAGGCGCTCGGCGGGAATTGTGACCTGGACGATCTCACCATTGAGATAAGGCAACCCGTCACGAACGGCACACTCGATCGTCCGCCGGTTGGGCATTTCAACCCAGATCCGCTGAATCAGACCTGATGAATGGAGCCGGACGATTCGACCGTTGTACCGGTTGGTCATCAAGCTCTCCCCACTCTTGGGCGCGCCGATGATGATCTCTTCGGCGGGGATGTAGGCGCTGACCGATTGGCCGCTTCTCCCGCCGCGACAGCTGGAAACCTGAAGAGGCAGACCATCCCAATCGATTCCTCCCTCACGACGAACCCCCTCGAGCAGATTGGGGACACCAATAATCTCCAGCACTGACCGGCTCCGCGGCCTGGTAAAGATCTCACTCATTCCGGAGACCTGTTCAATCCGCCCCTGATTGATGATCGCTACCCGCTGCCCAGCCGTCAGTGCATCGTCGAGACTATGGGTCACGTAGACGATGACCAACCCAGTCTCCTCCTGCAGCGCCATCAACTCGCGATGGAGCTGGTCTCGAATTGGTCGATCAAGCGCCGAGAATGGCTCGTCGAGGAGCAGAACACGGGCTTCGGCCGCGAGTGCGCGGGCGATCGCGACCCGCTGCTGCTGTCCGCCACTCAGCTCGTGAGGGTAGCGGTCGGCAAGTTGATCGAGCTGCATGCGCCGGAGGAGACGGTCGGCCTCGCCGGAATCACGGCGGAGCGGGAAAGCAATATTTTCCCGGGCAGTGAGGTGGGGAAAGAGGGCATACTGCTGGAAGACCATGGCCATTCGGCGCGCCCGCGCCGGTAGATTGACCAGCAGTCCATTGTCATTTTTTCTGAATAGTACTCGCCCATCGAGGCTTATCTCGCCCCGCTCCGGCATCATCAAACCAGCCAGCGCATTGAGAATCTGTGTCTTGCCTGATCCTGATGGCCCAAACAGAACAAAGATCTCCGCGCCAATCGCCAGCTCGATCGACAGCCGACATCCAGTCAGCTCCTTTTCGATCTGAATGATGAGTCGATCACCCACTCCGGACCATCCTTTGACGCTCGAGTCGCCTGACCACCCACAGACCAGCCAGAGCAATGATGGTCATAAGTATGACCATGCGGTTCGCTTCGGCGTACCGTCGTCCCTCAACTGCATCGTAGATTGCCAATGGCAGGGTCTGGGTGCGCCCGGGAATGTTGCCGGCAATCATCAATGTTGCCCCAAACTCACCCAGCGCCCGGGCTCCGCCAAGCACGACTCCCGCCAGAATCCCGCGACGCGCCAGTGGCAGGGTGACACGACGGAACAGATCCCATTCGGTCGAGCCAAGCGTTCGCGCAGCATTCTCAATCACCGGATCGATCGTCGCCAGCGCGGCGCGGGATGTCTGAACCATGAGTGGAATTCCAACGATCGTTGACGCAATCGCCGCCCCCGGCCACGTAAAGAGAATCTGCCACTCCAACCAGGCGAGGAGCGGATTGCTCCGACCCAGCAGCAACAGCAGATAGTATCCGACGACGCTCGGTGGCAAAATCAATGGCAGATTGATCAATGTTTCGACGACCACCTTGCCCCTGAACTCGACTCGCGCGAGCAGAAAAGCGAGGAGCAGGCCAATCACCGAGAGGGCAAGCGTCGCGACCATCGTAACCTTGAGTGAGAGCAGCAGCGCAGACCAGGTCATGGCTGGTTCTCCGACTCACCAACGCTGAAGCCGTAACGGACAAGGATCTCTCGACCAACGTCACTCCAGACCAGATCACTGAAGCGCCGCGCGGCTGCCAGTTGCGCCGTTCCGCTGATGATCGCCATCTCCTGAATCAATGGTCGATGCAATTCCTGGGGGACGAGGATGAAATGTCCGGCTGGCGCCCCGTCTTCGCGATTACGATAACAGAGCGAAAGTGCCACCAGAGCAGCATCGACATCACCCGATTCGGCATAACGCAGTGTTTGACGAACATTCTCCGCGAGGATCAATCGCGGCGTGATTCGTTCCCAGAGACCGGCCGTGATAAGCGCTTCACGCGCGGCAATGCCGTAGGGAGCGTGCTCCGGGTTAGCAATGGCGATTCGTTCGATACCCGGTTGTCCAAGATCAGCCAATGACTGAATCCTGGTCGGCCGATCGTGCCGGGACCAGACAACCAGTCTTCCGGTCCCATAACGTCGGCGCGTCGCGGGAACAATCCGTCCTTTTCGTTCGAGATCGTCAAGATAGTCGACACTGGCGGCGGCAAAGATATCGACTGGGGCCCCTTGTTCGATCTGCTGAGCCAGCTGGCCGGTCGAACCAAAATTGAAGCTGACCGGCATACCAGTCGCGGCGGTAAACTGTCGCCCGATTTCGCCAAAGGCATCGGTCAAATCCGCCGCGGCCGAGACCGTCAGTCGCGCCTCCCTCGTCTGGCATCCGGACAGGAAGACGAACAGGCAGATCGACAGCCACGGCATTACTAAAGCTCGGGACAGCCGCCACACGTCAGGCCTCCTTCCTGTGGAATCGGCTCCGTTGCCGGAGCCTTTGCAGAAGCTCATCGTCGGCCCGCGCCGGACTCCCACAATCGAATGGTGGTTGTGGATCGTATTCGATCCACAACTGGA